>DATDDZ010000153.1:0-4856 GCA_036523555.1 Gaiellaceae bacterium | reverse complement strand
GGCGCCGCCGCACACGCGCGGACAGATCATTCGCAAGGCACGCACGAAGCGGCCAGTCACCCGACGAGTCACACACGGCACGGCGACAACCAGGCTGGCAACGAACCCAGACAGACCAACCCGCCGAGTCTTACCGTCCCTTGACGGCATAACGCCGTCAAGGGCGGTGATCACGGTGTCGATACCGCAGGGATGACGCGCGGGTGGCAGGCTTCGGTGCTGTGGCTCGGCGCGGCTGCCACTGCGGCTGCGTTGTACCCCTATAGCCGTACGGGCGACTGCGGTCACTGGCATGACGGGAGCTTCCTTGTATTGGCGGCAACCGCCTCGGCTCTTGCCGGTGGCGGAACCTACCGCCTCCTCTTCAAACGGAGCGTGCCTGCCGCAATCGTGCTCGGCATCGCCTCGTCTGCGCTGGTCGCGGTCGTCGCGCTCTTGATCGCGTACGCAAGCGCGGCGTCAACCTGCAGCCGCTGACTGTCGCCTGATGCGAAGCGATTTTGTCGGATGCGCCAGCGTCCTCTACGCCTGACGCGCGATCTTCGATTTGGCGAGCTAGCCGATCTGGAGCTTGAGGACGTCGGGGCGGTGGTAGTGCCCGGCCGGATCGAAGCGCTGGCGCGCTGCGTAGAGCCGCTGCGGGTCGAGCTCGGCGTAGAGGATGCCCTCCTCGTTCCAGAGCGGTCCGGCGAGGTAGGTGCCGTCCGGTGCGAGAATCGCGGAGCCGCCGCCTCCGACGATGTCGTCCCCTTCGGCGAGCGGGACATCCTTCGGATAGGTCGACGCTCGCTGGAAGACGCAGCAGCTGAGGACGAACGCGCGCGACTCGCGGGCGATGTGCTTCATCGAGTCGTGCCAGTCCTCCGAATCATCGGCCGTCGGGGCGAGGTAGATCTCGATGCCGTCCTGGTAGAGCGCGAACCGCGCGAGCGGCATCAGGTTCTCCCAGCAGATCAGGCCGCCCACCTTGCCCAGATCGGTGTCCACCGTCTCGAGCCCGCCGCCGTCACCTTGACCCCACACGAGGCGCTCGTGGTTCGTCGGCATCAGCTTGCGGTGATGGAGGGCGAGCTCTCCCGCCGGGGAGTAGACGAGCAGCGCGTTGTAGATCGTGCCGCGCTCGATCTCGTTGGCGCCTACCGCGAGCCAGAGGTCGTTGGCGCGCGCGATTCCGGCGAGGCGGTCGGAGTCGGGGCCGGGAATCGACACCGACTGCTGCGCGAGCCGGGCGAAGGCGTCCCGCCCGGCGTCGGCCTCCGTCCCAGCCCAGCCCGCGAGATAGCGGACCCAGCGGTTCGAGGGATAGACCGGGATGAAGGTCTCGGGGAAGAGCGCCAGCCGTGCCCCCTCGCGCGCGACTTCGGCGACGAGCCCTTCGAGCTTGTCGATCGTCGCCGCGCGGTCGAATGCGACCGGCTCGGCCTGGACACACGCGACCTTGACCACGTCCTGCACGGTTCAAGCCTACGCGTTCACCTTCGGGACGACCGCGTCCTCCGCCTCGAGTCGAACGTGAGGTAGTTCGCTCCCCACGTCAGCGCCTCGGGCCCGTTCCGGTCGCGGTCGAAGGCGCGACCGCGAGAACGCCTACAGGACGGTGACCGCGTCGCCGACGCTGATCTCGCCGTCGACGAGGATGTCGGCATTCAGCCCGGCTCGATGGACGAGCCCCTTGATCACGCCCGGCTCGGTCATCGACTCGAGATCGGCGCAGGGCTCACAGAGCTCGACGCCGAGGCACTCGACGTCGCCGACCTTGAAGCGCTTCCCCACGAGGGAGTTGACGTCGACGCCGCGCGTGAGGACGTTGCGGCGGGTCTCGGCCGGCTGGAGCGACGAGCCGTATTCCTGCTGGAACGCCTCGACCGCCTCCGCGGCGATCAGAGTCAGGGCCTGACCGGGAGGCGCGTCGCCGCCCTCCCAGAAGTAGCGGTTGCCCTCGAGCCCGGCACCGGCGCGCGCGCTCACGCGCTCGACGGGGGCGGGCACTTGTCCGTGCGCGGCGGTGATGAAGATTCCTTCGACCTGGCTCATGCCGAGACCTTAGCTACCGAATCCGCCGCCACCAGGCGTCTCGATCGTGACCACGTCGCCGGCAGCGAGGTCGCGAGTCGTCTTGGCCGGAAGGGGGTCCCCGTTCAAGAGGTTCCGGCCGGATGCGGCGGCTTCCCCGCCCCGCTCCCCCTGCGGCGCGTGCATACGGCGCTCGCTGATGATCGACAGCCGGCAGCCCTCGAGGACACGCAACTCGCGGACGACCCCGTCGCCGCCGCGATGCCGGCCCTCCCCGCCCGAGCCGAGGCGTAATCCGTACCGCTCGACGCGCAGCGGGTACTGGAGCTCGAGCGCCTCGACCGGCGTCGAGAGCGTGTTCGACATCGCCACGTGGACGCCGCTGGGCCCGTCGGCGTGCGGGCACGCGCCCTGGCCACCGCCGATCGTCTCGTAGTACGTGAAGCGGTCGTTGCCGAGTGTGACGTTGTTCATCGTCCCCTGACCCTGCGCCGGCACGTCGACGGCATGGCCGAAGGCGCGCATGACGACGTCCACGATCCGCGACGACGTCTCGACGTTGCCGGCCGCGACGGCCGCAGGCGGACGGGCGTTGACGAGGCACCCCCTTGGTGCGGTGACGGACACCGGCGCGAACGCGCCGCCCGAGGCCGGGAGGTCCGGGTCGACGAGGACACGGACGACGTAGAAGCAGGCCGACCGCGCGACCGAGAGCGGACAGTTCAGGTTGCCCTCATGCTGCGGGGCCGTCCCGTCGAAGTCGATCGCGACCGAGTCGCCGGCGATCGTGACGGCTGCGCGAAGCTCGAGATCCCCGTCGATCGACTCGAGCACGTCATGCGCCTCGTAGCGACCGTCGGGGAGCGCAGCGATCCCGGCCCGCATCACGCGTTCCGAGTATGCGTAGAGCTCGTGCATCGCCGCCGTCACGCTCTCGCGGCCACGGCGCTCGAGGAGCTCGCCGATGCGTTGCTCGGCTAGGCGGTGAGCCGCGAGCTGGGCGCGCAGGTCGCCGCGACGCTCGTCGGGATTCCGCATCTGCGCGACGAGACTCTCGACGACATCGTCGTCGAGCCGGGTCGGTGGGATCACGACGCCTTCCTCCTCGAGCATGGTCGAGTCCGCGGGCATCGAGCCCGGCTCGCGGCCGCCGACGTCGGCGTGATGGGCGCGGGTGACGGCGAAGCCGACCTCGGTGCGCGAGACGAGTGTGATGTCAGGCAGGTGCGTGCCGCCGGTGTACGGGTCGTTGACCGCCCACACCTCGCTCGGCCCGGGCGCGTGACGCATCACCGCCGCGACCGCGTCCGGCATCGCGCCGAGATGAACGGGGATGTGCTCGGCCTGCGCGATCATCCGCCCTCGCTCGTCGAAGATCGCCGTCGAGCAGTCGCGACGCTCCTTGATGTTCGCGGAGAAGGCGGAGCGGACGAGGACCGCGCCCATCTCCTCCGCGATCGCACGCAGCAAGCTGCCGAGGATCTGAAGCTCGATCGTCACGTTCTCGTGAGGAGGAGCATGCGACCATCCCTAACCCCCACCCACCCGGGGGGAACCCAGCAGGTGGAGCCGGGGAGCTCCACGACCGCGGACCCTTCGACCTTTGCCCGCGCCCCCGCGGGCAGCTGGAGCTCGGGGCCGCGGCGGATATCCGCGGTCCGAACGGCCACCAGCTCGATCGTCCGCTCGCGCTCGGCAAAGCCGTACTGCGCCTCGTGCGCCCGATGGAACGCGCCGGCGAGATCGTCCTGCAACTTCACCGTCAACTCGAACGACTGGCCCGCGTAGCGGAGGTCCGCCTCGCCGTCACGCGGTAGCTCGCCGGCGTCCTCGAGTGGGACGAGGTGGGAGCGGACGAAATCACGGCGCTCCTCGGACGCGACCAGCCCGAGCGCGGACAACACTCCTGCCACTTCGGGCACGAGCACGGTCACGATTCCCAGCTCGTCCGCGAGCTCGCACGCGTGCAAAGGCCCGGCGCCGCCGAAGGCGACCAGCGCAAAGCGCGAGGGATCGTGACCTCGCTCGACGGAGACGACGCGCAACGCCCGCAGCATCTCGGCGTTGACGACGTCGACGACGGACGCAGGGTCGACTCCGGCGAGAGCGCGCTCGGCCGCCTCGCGGTCGAGCTCGACGCCGCCCGCGAGCCTTCGGGGAACCCGGCCCAACAGGAGATTCGCGTCCGTGACTGTCCCCTCCGTCCCACCGAGGCCGTAGCAGGCCGGCCCCGGGCTCGCCCCCGCGCTCCGCGGGCCGACGCGAAGCGCTCCGCCCGCGTCTCGCCAGACGATCGAGCCGCCGCCGGCGCCGACCGTGTGCAGGTCGACCGTCGGCAGCCGGATCGGCAGGCCGTCGATCGACCGCTCGCTCGCGCGCTCGGCGCGTCCGCCGGTGATCACGCACACGTCGGTCGACGTCCCGCCCATGTCGAAGGCAATGGCGTCCTCGATCCCCGCGAGCGCCGCCACCCGCGCGGCACCGACGACGCCGGCGGCAGGCCCCGACACGAGGATCGTCGCCGGATGCTCGGCCGCTTCGGCCGGAGTCGCAACCCCGCCCGAGGAGCGCATCACGAGCGGCTCGGGCAAGCCAGCGTCGGCGGCAGCCGCGCCGAGCCCGTGCAGATAGCCGGAGACGACAGGCCCGAGATAGGCATCGGCGGCGGTCGTCGACGCACGCTCGTACTCGCGGAACTCGGCGGACACCTCGTGGGAGGCGACGACGTGTGCCCGAGGGAGGCGGCGGCGAAGCTCCGCGACGACCGCCTCCTCGTGCGACGCGTCCCGGTACGCGTGCAGCAGGCACACGGCAACCGCGTCCGCGTCGACGTCCGGAAGGGT
>DATDDZ010000152.1:0-14128 GCA_036523555.1 Gaiellaceae bacterium | reverse complement strand
CTCATGGGCGACGTCGCGCCCGTTCAGAAGGTGACGATCGTCTCGCGCGGCGCCGCGCTCGGTTACACGCTGAATCTTCCCGCCGAGGACCGGTATCTCGAGACGAAGGAAGAGCTGGTGGACATGCTCAAGATCGCGCTCGCGGGCCGAGCCGCCGAGCAGGTCGTCTTCGGACGGGTGACGAACGGCGCGGCGAGCGACCTCGAGCGCGCGACCGAGATCGCGCGCGCCATGGTGTTCGAGTGGGGGATGTCGGAGGGCATCAGCTCCCGGACATTGCGCGCCGACAACTACGCGCTGTCGGAGGAGACAAAGCGTCTGCGCGACACCGAGCAGGCGCGGCTGACCGACGAGGCGTACTCGGAGGCAGTCCGCCTGATCTCGAAGCACCGCGCCCCGCTCGACCGGCTGACCCAGGCGTTGCTCGAGAAGGAGACGATCGGGCGCGAAGAGGTCCTGCTCCTGCTCACCGGCGTCGGGACCGAGTCGAGCGCCTCCGAGAAGGTCGGTGTCCCGCGCGTGATCGCTTTCCCATCCGACTGACGCTGCCCGCCCGATAGCATCGGCCCGTGCGGCCGCGCGGGATCCATCACGTCGGACTTGCCGTCGAGAACCTCGACGCGGCGCTCGAGACGTACGAGCACCTCTTCGGCGCAGAGATCGAGCATCGCGCGACGGTCGCCGATCAGGGCGTCCGCGCCGCTTCGCTCCGGCTGGGAGAAGGACGGGTGGAGCTCCTCGAGCCGCTGGGCGAGGAGACCCCGGTCGGCCGCTTTCTCGCCAAGCGCGGCCCGGGCATGCATCACGTCGCGTACGAGGTGGCCGATGTGCGGGCGGCTCTGGCCGATCTCGCCGATGCCGGTGCGGATTTGATCGACGAGAGCCCGCGCGAGGGGCTCTTCGGGCTCGAGGTCGCGTTCGTTCATCCCGACTCCGTGCACGGCGTTCTCTCGGAGGTGGTGTCGGGTGGCTGACGCCGAGCGGGTTCGGGTCGAGATTGCCTTCGACGGCGGCCAGATCATGGGTGCGATCGTCACCGCGACGAGCGCGGACGCGTTGGAGCAGGCGCTCGGGGCTGCCGACCTCCGCGCGGGCAGCGGCGACGCGGCGCTCGCGCTCGAGGCCGAGGATGGTCGTTACACGATCGCGCTGAAGCGGGTCGTCTACGTCAAGCGGTTCGCGCGGGAGAGCCGAGTCGGCTTCGGCTCGGCCGCGCCCTGACCGAAGAGTTACAGGCCTCGCCGGCGGGGGAATCGTGAACCCGATGGGCGAGACCGAGCAGGCCGAGCCGCGCGCGCAGGGCGATTCGAGGGAGGAGATCGAGCGGCTCGTCGCGCTGGCGCAGCAGGGAGACCGCGACGCGCTCGAGGAGCTCTATCTCATCCATTTCGACCGGATCTACGGCTATCTGCACCTGAGCGTCGGCAACCGCCACGATGCCGAGGACCTCACGACGCAGACATTCATGCGCATGCTCGAGTCGATCACGAAGTTCCGGTGGCAGTCGGCTCCGTTCTCGGCCTGGCTGTTCCGGATCGCGCACAACCTCGCTATGGACCACTTCCGCGCGACGCGCCGGCTGCAGCCCGAGGAGGAGGTGCCCGAGCCTGTGGGAGAGGTGGAGCCCTCGGCCGAGGCGGCGGCACTCCAGTCGATCGGGCGCCAGAGCATGCTCGCGCTGATCGACGAGCTCTCAGACGACCAGAAGCAGGTGCTGACGCTCAAGTTCGTCTTCAACCTGAAGAACGCCGACGTCGCGACGATCCTCGGGAAGACGGAGGGAGCGATCAAGTCCCTCCAGCATCGCGCGCTCGTCTCGCTCGAGAAGCGGATCGCGCAAACGTAGTGGCATTGGAAGTCGGGATCGTCGGGCTGCCGAGCTCGGGCAAGTCGATGCTCTTCCATGCGCTGACCGGGGCGCGTGCGACCGGGGATGTCGGCATGGCCGCCGTCCCGGACCCGCGGCTGGCGCAGATCGCCGAGGTTATCCGGCCGCGCAAGATCACTCCGGCGGCAATCCGCGTCGTCGAGGTTCGCGGCACCGGGCCAGAGCTGCTCGGGAACCTCCGCCAGGTCGACGCACTGCTCGTGGTGCTCGACGGCTTCTCGGGGACTCGTGTCCCTGCGGACGATCTCGAGACGCTTCGGCTCGAGCTCCTCGTCGCCGACCGCGACCACGTCGAGCGGCGGCTGGAGCGGGTCGCGAAGCAGGCGAAGTCCGGCGACGCGAAGCTTCGAGAGGAGGCAGCGGAGCTCGAGCGCCTGCTCGCCCACGTCGACGCCGGCGGGTCGCTCGCGGACTGGCCCGGTGAGCTCCCGACCGGGCTCGAGCCGCTGACGACCAAGCCCCTGATCGCGCTCGAGAACGGCCCGGGGGGTGTCGACCTGAAGCTCGAGGCCGAGCTCGCCGAGCTCCCGGCGGACGACGCTGCGGCCTTCCGGGACGGCCCCTCGGCGCTCGAGGACGTGGTGCGCCGCCTCGGCGACGAGCTGGGGCTGATCAGCTTCTTCACCGCCGGCGAGAAGGAGACGAGGGCGTGGACGCTCGAGCGCGGCCGCAATGCGCTGGAGGCCGCGGCGACGATCCACTCCGACATCGCCCGTGGCTTCATCCGGTGCGAGGTGATCCGCTGGGACGATCTCGTGCGTGCGGGCTCGCACGCCGAGGCTGCCCGGAACGGCCTCCAGCGCCTCGAGGGCAAGACCTACGAGATTCAGGACGGCGACGTGCTCAACGTCCGCTTCAACGTTTAGAGCACGTCCTCTAGCAACAGCCGTCGGGACAGCAGTCCGGCGGGCACTCGCAGCCTGCGCAGCTCATGCGGAACCTCCCTTCATCGACAGACATCGATGAAACAGGGTAGTTGCTACATTGATGGATGTCAATGAAGACGCTCCCGCTCCTGCCACGGATCTGCTGCGGCCCCGAGGCCGAGCCGCTCTCCGTCGCCGAGCGCGACCAGATCGCGGCCCGGTTCAAGGCGCTCGCGGATCCGACGCGGGTCGCGATCATCAACAGCCTGTCTGCTGCCGACGAGGTCTGCGTCTGCCATCTGACCGAGGCGTTCGAGCTCTCGCAGCCGACGATCTCGCATCACCTGAAGATCTTGCGCGAGGCGGGGCTCGTCGAGTCCTCGCGGCGCGGGACCTGGGCGTACTACCGGCTCGTCCCGAACGCGATCGCCGACCTGCGCGCGACCCTGGGCGCATGAACGTCCTCTTCGTCTGCCGGCAGAACGCGGGCCGTTCCCAGATGGCGCAGGCGCTGTACGAGCGCCGCGGCGGCTCGGCCCGCTCTGCCGGGACCACGCCGGCCGCACTCGTCCATCCGGAAGTCTCCGAGCTCATGCCGGAGCTCGCCGGCCGGGTGCCGCACATGCTCGAGCGCGAGGACGCCGAGTGGGCCGACCTCGTCGTCACGATGGGCTGCGGCGATGCCTGTCCTGTGATCCCGGGCAAGCGCTACGTCGACTGGGAGCTGGCGGACCCGGCCGGGCAGGATCCCGAGACCGTGCGCGCGATCCGCGACGAGATCGAACGGCGCGTCGGCGACCTGCCGCTCTGACCGGGTGTACTAGCCGGCGGAGATGAGCGCGACTCCGGCGAGGGTGAGCGCGATGCCGAGCTCCTGCGACCGGGCGACGCGCTCGTCGAGCAGTGCCCGAGCGATCAGCACAGTGACGATCGGGTAGAGGGACGCGAGCACAGACGTGATGCTCACGAGGCCCTGTGATGCTGCCGCGGCGAAGAGCAGGTTGCCGAGCATGTCGCCGATCCCGATCAGGACGAGCGCCGGCACCTGGATCGGCGGCAGCGAGAGTGAGGGGCGCCTGACGGCGACGGCGGCGAGGATCACGGAGGTCGAGGTGAGTCGGAAGATGAGGGAGGCCCACCAGAAGTCGGCGTTTCCGGCCGCGTGCATCGGCGGGAAATACCCGCCGAAGCCGACTGCCGCGAGCAGTGCGAGCCCGACCCCCGGGGCGAGCATCGACCGCGTGCTCCCCGTCGCGGCCGGTTCCCGCGAAGCGAGGAACACTCCGCAGAGCGAGGCGGCGATGCCGAGGAGCTGCCAGGCCGAGGGACGGTCGCCGCTCGCTATCCCGACCGTGACCGGTATGGCCGCTGAGACCCCTGCGATCGGCGCCACGATGCTGATCGCGCCGACGGCGATACCCCTGTAGTACGCGTAGAGCCCGACCGTCCCGGAGAGTGCGGCCGGGATCGCGAGCAGTGCCGCGGGGTCCGCAGGTCCCTTTCCGCGGATCGCGACCACCGCCGCAATGGCGGCGAGACCGCCGAATTGCACGTAGACGAGCACTCGCAGCGCGCCGAGCGAACGCCCCTTGAGCGGCCCGAAGAAATCGGCCACGCCCCACGTCAGGCTCGCGCCCAATGCGAGTGCGATCGCAGCCATCGGCTGAAGCTACTTGCTAGTCGGGAACGGGGCGCGTCGCGGCGACGGCGTCGAGCTGGTTCGCGTGGTACAGGACCGAGGCCTCTGCTGTGCGAGTCGAGCGCGCGTCGTGGTGGCAGGCGATCGCGTGCAGGAGCTCGGCCCGCGCTGCCGTGTCGAGCGCCGCGGCCCGTTCCTCGACGAGGCGAAGGCCGAGGTGGACGTGGCCGAGGAGGCGGCCCTCGTCCGTTTGCCTGAAGGTCGGCCCGGCGGTCAGCTCCGCGACCCTGCCGATGTCGTGCAGGAGAGCCGCCGCGAGCAGCAGGTCGCTGCGAAGGCGCGGGTGCAGCTGGGCCGTCTCGCGGCAGATCGTCGTGACTCCCACCGTGTGCTCGAGGAGCCCGCCCGCATAGGAGTGGTGCGTCTCGGCCGCGGGCAGCTGACGAAGAGACGTGCGCACGTGCTCGTCCGAGAGGAACCGGTTGACAACCGCTGAGAGGCCGGGATGGGCGATCTCCCCGGCGAGGAACTCGAGAAAGCCGTCGAGCTCGTCGGCATCGCGCCGGAGTGCCGGGGCAAACGTCGCCGGGTCAGCCTCCGGTGCGGCCTCGAGCGTGCGCACGTCGAGCTGCAGACGGTCGCGGAACTTCTCCACCCGTCCCAGCACCCGGACCGCGTCTCCCTCGCCGAAGCGTGCGTCGAGCAGCTCGACGTCGTGCCAGACACGCGCGTCGATCCTTCCGCTCGGGTCGACCAGCTCGAGCGCGAGGTAGGGCGCGCCCCCGCGAGTGTGCAGCCGACGCTTGCGGGCCACCGCGTAGACGCCCTCGACCACCCTCTCCTCGGCCAGCTCCGCGATCGCGCTCACGGGCCCAGTCTAGGTCCCGAGACGGATGCTAGTGTCGCCGTGGATGGCGGAAGTGAAGCCGTTTCGCGCCGAGCGATACGACGAGGCGAGGGCAGGCCCGCTCGAGCTGCTGGTCGCTCCCCCGTACGACGTCATCTCGCCCGAGGAGCGCGAGGACTACCTGGCGCGCAGTCCCTACAACGTCGTCCATCTGACCCTGCCGGACGACGAGGAGCGGGCCGGGCGGGACCTGAGCGACTGGCGCGCCCTCGGCGTGCTCGTGCGCGACGGGGAGCCGGGGTACTGGTTGCTCGAGCAGGACTACGTCGGTCCCGACGGCGTCCCACGTTCCCGCTCGGGCTTCGTTGCCTCTCTGCGGGCCGAGCCCTACGAGCGCGGTGTCGTCCTCCCGCATGAGCGCACCCATCGCGGACCGAAGGAGGGTCGCCTGCGGCTTCTGCGCGCGACGAGGACCCAGCTCGAGCCGATCTTCCTCCTCTACGAAGGCGACCTGCCGGTGCCGCCGGACCGCGAGCCCGACCTGCGGAGCGGCGGCGACAGGTTGTGGCAGGTGGACGGCGCGCCGAGCTTCGGCGACACGCAGCTTCTGATCGCGGACGGCCATCATCGCTACGAGACCGCGCTGGCCTACGCCCAGGAAGGAGGCTCGCCTTACCTGATGGTCGTGCTCGTACCGACGGGCCAGGAGGGCCTGACGATCTTTCCGACGCATCGCCTCGCGCAACACGTCAACGGCGCGCGCGGCACGCCGATCGACGAGCCGGGCAACGAGCTTCCGGGCCTCGTGCTCTACCGCGACGGCGCCTACGAGCTGCTCGACGGGGATGGTCTCGACGCAGAGATCGTCGACCGGCTCGCGCTCGAGGGAGTGACCTACACAGCCCGACGCGACGACGCGATCGCATCGGTCGACCGTGGCGAGGCCGAGGCTGCGTTCCTGCTTCGCCCGACGCGGCTCGAGGACGTCTGGGACGTCGCGCGCGACGGGAAGACACTGCCCCAGAAGAGCACCTACTTCTATCCGAAGCTCACCTCGGGCCTGCTCTTCCATCCACTTGACTGACTGGCTGACGCTCTGCCGCGACGCGGTCTCCGGTGTCCAGCGCGTGCTCGACGAGCGGCCCGAGCGCGGCGATCGCGAGCCCGTGGTCGGAGCCGGTGAAGGCGGTGACGAGACGACCCTCATCGACGCGGCGGCGGAAGCGGCGGTGCTCGCTCGATTCAACGGGCTCGAGGGAGTGACGATCGTCTCCGAGGAGGCCGGGATTCTCGGCAGCGGCAAGATCCACGTCGTCGTCGACCCGATCGACGGCTCGCTGAACGCCAAGCGGGGCATCCCGTTCTTCTCGCTCTCGATCGCCGTTGCATCCGGCCCGACGATGGGGGACGTGGACTTCGGCTTCGTCCACGACTTCGGCACGGGCGAAGAGTGGACCGCGGTGCGCGGCGAGGGCGCACGGCTGAACGGCGCCGCTCTCGACGGAGACATGCCGAAAGAGTCGATCGAGATCCTGTCCTTCGAGGCGACGCGCACAGATCTCGTCGCGGAAAGGGCGGCCGCGTTCGTCGGGCTCGCCTACCGGCTCCGGATCATGGGCTCGCTCGCCATCTCGCTCTGCCACCTCGCTGCGGGACGTGTCGACGCGGTGTGCTCGCTGAAGCCGGCGCGCTCCGTCGACATCGCCGCTGCCCAGCTTCTCGTTCGTGAGCGTGGCCTCGCGATCGACCTCCCGGAGTCGCCGCCGTTCGCTGAGGCGCCTCTCGATTTGGAGGGCCGATCGCGCGTCGTCGCGGCTGGAACGCACGAGGGGTGCAACCGGCTCGCGGCGGCTCTGTCCGCGTAGGCTGCGGCCTGCCGAGGCATGGCTGAAGCGAAGACCGTCAACCTGAGCTCCGCGGATCGCGTCCTCTTCCCCGAGGACGGCATCACCAAGGGCCAGCTGTTCGACTACTACCGCGAGGTCGGGCCGACGCTGATTCCCCACCTGCGCGACCGCCCCTTCACGATGAAGCGCTACCCGCACGGCATCACGGGCGAGGTCTTCTTCCAGAAGCAGGCGCCCAAGCACATTCCGAGCTGGATCCCGACGCGCCAGTTTCGCACGTGGCCGCGTGAGGGCGGCTCGCGTCTTGTCGACTTCGCGCTCGTGAACACGACCGAGGCGGTCCTGTTCATGGTCCAGAACAACTGCATCGATATGAACGCGTGGTACTCGCGCGTCGACAAGCCCGAGCGCCCCGACTTCGTCCTCTTCGACCTCGATCCGCCCGACGACGGGTTCGAGCTCGCGATCGAAGTCGCGCATCTGATCCGCGAGCTGCTGGACCAGCTCGGGCTACCGGGGTACGTCAAGACCAGCGGGGCCGACGGCATCCATGTCGTCGCGCCCATCACGCGTCGCTCGACCTTCGAGCAGACGTACGCGTTCGCGGAGAGCGCGTCGCGCCTGTTGGAACAGCGGCATCCGGGCAAGATCACGACCGAGTGGCTGAAGAAGAAGCGCTCCGGCGTGCTCGTCGACCACCGCCAGAACGGCCGGGGCAAGACGATCGCGTCGGTGTACTCGGTGCGTCCCAAGCCGGGGGCGCCTGTGTCGACGCCGCTCCACTGGGAGGAGCTGACCACAGGGGTGCGACCCCGCGATTTCACCATGGGCGTCGCCCTCGAGCGCATCCGGGAGCACGGCGACCTGTTCGAGCCCGTTCTCGCCCGGCCGATGCCGCTTGCCCCGGCCGCCCGCGCGCTCGACGCGCTCTAGAATCGAGCCATGCTCGGTGGCCTCGAGGTGCTGGTTGCGGCCATCGTTCCGTTCAAGGCGACCCTCCTCGCACCGACCCACACGCCGAAGGTCAACACCGCCTGGGTGATCACGATCCGCGCGACCGACCTGCACAACAAGCCCATTCGCGCACGGGTGACGATGCGGCTTCTGTTCGCCGGCGTGCCGGTCGGGAAGGTCGACAACGGGCGCGTCTACAGCTTCACCGGCACGTGGCGCGAGAAGAAGGGCCAGGAGATCGAGTTCCCGCCCGCGTCGCGGGGCCAGCGGCTGACCTTTCAGGCGCTCGTCACGGCCCGCGGTCATACGATCAAGCTCAATTACCGGGTCACGCCGAGTTGAGCGGCGCCGAGGTCGTCGTCGACCGGGTGAGCAAGTCGTTCGAGGACGGCCGAGTGCGCGCACTGGACAGCGTCTCGCTCCGGCTCGAGCCCGGTGAGTTCGCGTCGCTGACGGGGCCCTCGGGAAGCGGGAAGAGCACGCTGCTGAATCTGATCGGGACGCTCGACCGTCCCGACGCGGGCTCGATCTCCGTGGACGGCGAGGTCCTCGACGAGATCGACGCCGCCGAGTACCGCGCGGCCACGGTCGGGTTCGTCTTCCAGTTCCACAACCTGATTCCGACGCTGACGGCGCTGGAGAACGTCCAGGTGCCGATGCTGGGCCGAGGCCGCTCCCGCGTCGAGCGCCAGTCGCGTGCTCGCTCGCTGCTCCGCGAAGCGGGGCTCGAGCACCGCGAGCGGGCATTTCCCGCGACGCTGTCGGGAGGCGAGCGCCAGCGCGTCGCGATCGCGCGGGCGCTCGCGAACGAGCCGCGCCTGCTGCTCGCGGACGAGCCGACGGGGTCGCTGGACTCGGAGACAGGGGCTCAGGTGCTGGCGCTGATCGAGCGGGCTCGCAGCGGGCGCGGCATGACCGTCCTGCTCGTGACGAACGACGACCGTGTCGCCGCCGCCGCCGGCCGGATCTTCCGGCTGTTCGACGGCAAGATCACTCTCGCCGCAGAGCCTCGATCGGTGTCAGCCTGATCGCGCGCCAAGTCGGATAGGCCGCGCCGATCAATGCGACTCCGAGCGCGAACGCGAGCCCCCACGCGAACACGCCGGCCGTGAAGTCCGGCTTGACGAGCCCGGACGTGCTCGTGTGGTTGCTGAACTCCTTCGCGGCGAGGACGCCGAGGCCGAGGCCGATCCCGAGCGCGATCAGCGAGATCGCGATCGCTTCGCTCACGATCAGCACGGCGATCCTCCAGGCGCGCCAGCCGACGGCGCGCAGGATCCCGATCTCGCGCACGCGCTCGACGACGGACATCGCCATCGTGTTCGCGACGCCGATGCCGCCCACGATCAACGCGAGGAGGGAGATGATCCAGCCGGTGTCGACGATGAGCCGGCTCGAGGTGTCGACCTTGATCGCCTGCCCCGGCTCGTAGACGGCGACCGTTCCCGGGAAGCGGTGCTCGACGCGCTGGGCGACCGTACGCGCGCGCAGGCCGGGGCTGACCGTGACCGCGACCGTCGTGATCTCGCCGGGGCGGTGCGCGAGGCCCTCGACGGTCTTCAGCGGGAGGACGACACCGGCGTCCTCGAACGTGTCGCCGCTGTGGAACGTGCCGACGATCGTGAAGCGCCTGCCGGGAGCGACCTGGATCGTCTTGTGGGTGCGAAGACGGAATCCGTCTCCGACCAGCGCCTCGTCTCCGCTGGGCCTTCGTCCGGAGACGAGCACCAGGCGCTGTGCGACGAATTCGGCCGGGTCGAGCCCGAAGACGAAGAAGGCCTCCTGGCCCTTGACGCTGCTCGCAAGCAATTTCAGCTTCGCCGTCTTCGCGACGCCCGCGACGCGGCCGACGCGTGCCGCGATGCTCTCCGGAAGCAGCGAGCGGCTGAAGTCCGACACGTCGGCCTGGAAGAGGCCGAAGTCCGCGCGCCCGACGTGGATCAACTCGTCCGCGGTCTTCTTGACGCCGGTCGAGAGCGAGAGCAACGCGACGATCAGGCCGACGCCAAGCGCGACCCCGGCAGCCGTCAGCGCGGTCCGCGCCGGCCGCCGCAGGAGGTTACGCCAGACCAGTGACACCCAGGTCACCAATTCATATTGCTACGTTAGGCGTCGAGGATGGAGCCGAACCGCGACGAGATCCTGGCCGCGCTCGAACGGGTCATCGACCCCGAGCTGCGGCGTCCGGTGACCGAGCTCGACATGGTGCGCGCTGTCGAGATCGAGGGCGGCGACGTCCGGGTGACGATCGCGCTGACCGTTGCGGGATGCCCACTTCGGGACTCCTTCAAGGAACAGGTCACCGACGTCCTCCGCGACGTTCCGGGGGTGCTGCGCGTCGCGCTCGGATTCGACGTCATGACGGCCGAGGAACGACAGGCTCTGACGACGAAGCTGCGCGGCGGCGTTCAGGAACGAACAAAGGGGCTCTCCCTCGACGTGTCGACCCGCGTGATCGCCGTCTGCAGCGGCAAGGGCGGCGTCGGGAAGTCGACCCTGACCGTGAATCTCGCGGTCGCGTTCAGCCAGCTCGGCAAGTCGGTCGGCGTGCTCGACGCCGACGTGTACGGCCACTCGATCCCGCACATCCTCGGCATCCAGCAGAAGCCGGTGCTCGTGGACAAGATGATCGTGCCGCCGGTGAACCACGACCTGAAGCTGATGTCGATCGGCTTCTTCCTGGACGACAACCAGCCGGTGATGTGGCGCGGCCCGATGCTGCACCGCGCCCTGGAGCAGTTCCTCTCCGATGTGCACTGGGGCTCGCTCGACGTGCTGGTGGTCGACATGCCGCCCGGCACCGGCGACGTCGCCATCTCGCTCGGCCAGCTGCTGCCGCGCGCGGAGACGCTCGTCGTCACCACCCCGCAGCCGGCCGCGCACGAGGTGGCATCGCGTGCGGGTGTGATGGCCCAGAAGACCGGTATGCGCCTCATCGGCGTGGTCGAGAACATGGCCGGGGAGGTGTTCGGCTCGGGCGGCGGCGATCGTCTCGCCGAGGAGCTCGGCGTGCCGCTGCTCGGGCGTGTGCCGCTCGACGCGGCGCTCCGTGAGTGCGGCGATGCGGGAGAGCCTCTGCTGGTGCGCGATCACGACTCGCCCGCCGCGTTGGAGCTCACCCGGATCGCGGAGACGGTGCTCTCGCTCGAGCGCGGCTCGATCGTGAAGCCGCTGACGCTGGTCTCGTCCTAGTCGAGCTCGGGCGCAGGCCCGTCGTGCAGCTTCCAGAGGGGCGAGTACGCCTCGGCGGGCTTGCGCGTCTCCCGCTCGACGCCCGCACCGTGCTCGAGTGCTGTCTCGTTGACGGGATACACGATGCCCTCCTTCCGGACACCGGCCGCGAGGACGAGCGCCGGCCTCGTCCCGGCGCCCACGATCACGTGCTCGGTCCACGGAGGGCAGAAGACGAAGTCCCACTTCCGAAGGGGACGCTCCTCACCCTCGGCGATCAGGATGCACTCGCCGTCGAGCACGAGGAATGCCTCCTCTCCGGGCTCCCCGTGGTACATCGCCATCGGCTTGCCCGGCGGCAGGACGTTGAGGTTGATGCCGAGCTCTTCGAAGCCGGCGCTCTTGCTCCGTTGTCCCTCGAAGCCGCAGTACGAACCGAGCTCGTTGTGCTGCCAGCGGGCATCGCGCGCGTTGAGGACGAACCAGCCCTCGCTCTGCGGCACGCCGCCCTCGAGCTTTGCCTCCGGAACCATGCTGACCTCCCCATCGCTGACGACGGAAGTATCCTCGCCGCGTGCAGGTCGAGGAGCGGATGCGCGCACTCGGTTTCTCCGAGCGGAACGCACGCACGCTCGCCGACCATTTTCTAGAGGCTGAGCGGCGCGGCAAGCGAGGCCACGGGCTCACCCGCGTCGACTGGCTCGAGACGATTCCCGGCCTCGACCCGACGGCCGAGCCCGAGTGCGTGCTCGCCGAGGCGTGCTACGAGGAATGGGAGGGGCGTGGGGCGCTCGGTTATCTGACGCTGGCCGCGATCTGCGACGGCCAGTTGGAGGATCCACCCGAGGCGGCACGGCTGATCGTCGCCCGTGAGTGCTTCCCGACCGGGATGCTGGGCTACTGGGCGCGCAGGCTCGCCGACGGCGGCCTGATCGCGCTCCTGACCGCGACCTCGCCCCCGCGGCTCGCCCACCCCACGGGCGGCCCGAAGCTGACCGGGACGAATCCGCTTGCGATCGCCATCCCGAGCTCCGACGGCAGGCCGGTCGTCAGCGACGTCTCCATGGGAAGCGTGACCTATGGGGACGTGCTGGCCGGGGCGGCGTCGGAGGACGACCTGGTCCCGTTCGGCGGCGAGCAGGCGCACAAGGCATTCGCGCTCGCGGTGGCGCTGCAGCTCCTGGTGGACGCGCTCGTCGTCGACGGTTACGGCGCCGTGCTGCTCGTCGCCCAGCCGGCAGGGGATCCGGTGCCCGTCCTACGGGCGCGGGCGGCGGGCGTGCGCTTACCCGGCGACGGCTGACAGGCGCCTGAGGGCCGCGAGCACGACCGGGTCGACGCGCTCGATGCCGTCGACACGCTCCTCGAAGTTGGCAGCGGAGGCCCAGTCCTCGAACGCGTGCCCGAGCTCTCCCTCGTGTCCGAGCGCCGCCAGGTGGCGCCGGAGCTCTTCCGCGAGTCCCGTATCGACGGCGATCCATTCCTCGGGCGGCGTGACGCCGAAGATCTCCTGGTGGAGGCCGTAGAGGCGCTCGAGCTCGGCGATCGGTTGCTCGTGGTCGTCGACGCGGAGGTCTACGACCACGTCCGAGAGTCCTGCGTAGCCGGCGTCCTTCTCGACGATGAGCAGCGAGGCGGACTGCTGGCCGCGCCGGTCTCCTCCCGCGGCCTGCGCCGCGGCCAGGCAGGAGAGAAGCCGCTCGGCGAGCGCCCGACCGGCGCTCGACTCGAACGTCTCGGCGAGAGCGCCGACGGTCGCCGCCGAGACGAGGATGTTCCCCTGGGCCGCGTAGCCCTCGCCCGTGCGGCCGCCGGCCCACTCGTGGCAGCCCTCGCCGGTGAACGTCGCCGCGCGGCCCGACCCGTCGACGACCCCGACCTGGCGCTCCGCTTTTCCCGGGTCCTGGGCCGTGAGCGCCTCGATCACCGCCGTCGCGGAGCGTCCTTCCCCGAGAAGCGCCAGCCCGTCCGGCCCGTAGCGCGGATTCGCGTACGACTGGGTCGCGATCGCGCCGATCCCCGGCTTCGCCCATGGCACGATCGAGCCGACCGCCAGGAACCTCGACTGTACGGCCACGCCCCACTGTCCCGTCGCGAGGTCGCAGGCGGCGATCGAGTACGTCGCGACGACGCGGTCAGGGCCCATAGGTCAGCTCCCGAAGGTCGAGGTCGAGGAGCTCACGCCGCCCAGCGGGGACGATCGCCGCCGCCACCTCCGGATGAGAGAGCGCCGCCGTGACCTCGTCCGGCGTCGAGGCGCGCACCACGACCGGGCGGCCGGCCTCGTGCGCCTCGCGCAGCAGCTCCAGGTCGGCCACGTCCTCGAGAACGAGCGCGTCGCCGAGCTCGAGCTCGCCCTCGACCGCGATCTGCGGCACGCGTCGCCCCGTCGCGCCGAACCAGCGCTCCCTCACAACTGGACCGATTCCCCCGGCTCGATGCGCTCGACCTTGATGCCGGGCACGAGCTCGGCCAGCTCCTCCGGTCGCCCGCGCAGCAGCGGGAACGTGCCCCAGTGGCAGGGAAGGACGCGCTTCACGCCGAGGAGCTCGCAGGCGACCGCGGCCTCCCGCGGCCCCATCGTGTAGTGGTCGCCGATCGGGAGCACTGCCAGGTCGGGCTCGTAGATCCGCCCGATCAGCTGCATGTCGCCGAAAACACAGGTGTCGCCCGCGAAGTAGACCTTCTTCCCATCCTCGACCTCGACGACGAGCCCGCAGGCATCCCCGGTGTAGGTGGCGTCGACGCTGCTGGAGTGGCGAGCGTCGGTGATCGTCACCTTGACGCCGTCCGCGTCGACGGTGCCGCCCTTGTTGGGATCGTCACCACCTCCGGTCTCGACCCCCTTCGTCGCCAGCCACGTGCGCAGCTCGAGCGGCGCGATCACACGTGGCTTGTGCTGGTTCCAGATCTCGA
>DATDDZ010000151.1:0-6984 GCA_036523555.1 Gaiellaceae bacterium | reverse complement strand
C
Source organism: Gaiellaceae bacterium (assembly GCA_036523555.1). GTDB lineage: Bacteria > Actinomycetota > Thermoleophilia > Gaiellales > Gaiellaceae > 3-1-20CM-4-69-9. Next base: position 6,983 of record DATDDZ010000151.1, on the reverse strand, counting down.
CAGGAGAGCTACGGAGTCAACCCGACCTACCTGATCTTCGTCGCGCGGGCCGCGGCCGAGACGCTGGCCGACTACCCGTGGGTCAACGGTGAGATCCGCGGCGACCAGATCGTCACCCGTAAGCACGTTAACCTCGGCTTCGCGGTCGAGTTGCAGGACGGCAAGGGCCTGATCGTCCCGATCGTCAAGAACGCCGACGGCCTCAACCTTCTCGGGATGGCGAAGGCCGTGACGGACATCGCCCAGCGGGCCCGCGACAAGAAACTCCTGCCGGACGAGGTGCAGGGCGGGACGTTCACGATCACGAACCCCGGCGGGTACGGCACCTTCCACGGGACGCCGGTGATCAGCCAGCCGCAGGCGGCGATCCTCGGGACGTACGCAGTCGTGAAACGTCCCTGGGTCGTCCAGGACGCGCTCGGCGAGGACGTGATCGCGATCAGGCCGATCATGAACCTGACGCTGACGTACGACCATCGCCTCGTCGACGGGGCGCTGGCGGGGCGCTTCCTCCGAGATCTGCGCCACAAGCTCGAGACCTGGGAAGAGAGCTCCTACTAGGCTGAAGCCGATGCGCGGGGCGTACGTCCTCGACCTGGGGCTCGTCCCCTATCGCGAAGCGTGGGAGGTACAGCGCTCGCTCGCCGGCGCCGTCTCGCAGGGCGCCATCCCGGACACGGTCGTCTTTCTCGAGCATCCGCCCGTGATCACGCTGGGACGCCGAACGGACGAGGGAGAGCTGCACGTTCCCGAGGGAGCCGACGTCGAGATCGTCGAGACGAACCGCGGCGGCAAGTCGACCTTCCACGGGCCGGGCCAGCTCGTGTGCTACCCGATCCTCGACCTCAGGCGACACGGCAAGGACGTGAAGAAGTACGTCCGCGACCTCGAAGAGGCGCTGATCCGAACGGCTGCGAGCTTTGACCTCGAGGCGACGCGGATCGAAGGCCTGACCGGCGTCTGGCTGGAGGCGCCTCCGAGGAAAATCGCGTCGATCGGGGTCCATATCTCCCGCTGGGTGACGACGCACGGCTATGCGCTGAACGTCGATCTCGACCCGGCCCCGTTCACGGAGTGGATCACCGCCTGCGGGCTCGAGGACGCGGCATTCACGACCGTTGCCCGCGAGGTCGGCCGCGGCTTGACGGTCGGCGAGGTGCGGCCGATCGCCCAGGCCGCGCTGGCACAGTCCTTCGACCTATCCTTCGAGGAGCTCCCGGGCGACGACGGTCATGGCCTCTGGAGCCAACCCATCCATGCAAACCTCGCTGCCCGTCGCTGAACGTCCCCGCCGCCCGGAGTGGATGAAGGTCCGCGCCCCGAGCAAGGACTCCCGCTACTTCGACGTCAGGAAGCTCATCCACGGCGCGCGCCTGCACACGATCTGCGAGGAGGCGCACTGCCCGAACATCGGCGAGTGCTGGGGACGCGGGACGGCGACCTTCCAGATCCTCGGCGATACGTGCACCCGTGCATGCCGCTATTGCTACGTCCATAGCGGCAAGCCGGAGAGCCCGCCCGATCCCCTCGAGCCTTTGCGGCTGGCGCAGGCTGCTGCTCAGATGGACCTGAAGCACGTCGTGGTCACGTCGGTCGACCGCGACGACGTCCCCGATCGCGGGGCGGGCCACTACGCCGCGACGATCCGCGCGCTGAAGGCGAAGGTGCCGCACGCATCCGTCGAGGTGCTCACGCCCGACTTCCTCGACGTGGAAGAGCGGGCGCTCGAGGTCGTGATCGGCGCTCGGCCGGAAGTCTTCAACCACAACATCGAGACCGTGAGACGGTTGCACGCGCGCATGCGCGGCGCAAAGGCGAGCTACGACAAGGCGCTGCGGCTTCTGGGGCGGGCGAAGGAGATCGCCGACTATCCGGTGCTGACCAAGTCCGGGATCATCGTCGGCCTCGGCGAGACGAACGACGAGGTCGTCGAGACGATGCGCGACCTACGCGCACATGGCGTGGACGTGGTGACGATCGGCCAGTACCTGCAGCCGAGCGCGAAGCACGTGGCGATCGACCGCTGGGTGCACCCTGACGAGTTCCGCTGGTTCCGCGAGCAAGGCGAAGCCCTCGGATTCGGTTCCGTCTTCTCCGGCCCGCTCGTACGATCGAGCTACCGCGCCGACGAGCAGCGCCACGCCGCTGCCGCCGGCCGCGGCGCAGCGGCGTACTGACCAGGGGCTTTTGAGCCGAAGCCTCGGCGAGACGGCCGACGTCTACACTTCCGTCGGATGCGCAGGTCGGCATTCCTCGCCCCCCTTCTGGCGGCCGCGGCAGTGGCTCCCGCCTTTTCACAGACGACCGCCGCCCGGCCAGCCCTTCAGGTCGCCGACAGGGCACCGCTCCTGGTACGAGGGCTTGCGTTCCGGCCCGGGGAGACGGTGAACGTCCGCCTGGTCACGCGGGGCGAGAGCTTCACGCGCTGGGTCGTTGCCGGAGCCGGCGGATCGTTCAGTGCTCGCTTCTCGGTCTCGATCCGACAGTGCGACCGCTTCACTCTCTGGGCCTTCGGTCAGGAAGGAAGCCGGGCAAGACTCGTGCAGGCACAACGGGCGCCTGCCTGCAGCGGAAACGATTGAGGCGGGAGACGAGCGAGGCCCCGGCGTACACCGGGGCCTCGCATGTTCGAACGTCGCCGCCCGGGGCTACGGAGTGCCTATCCGCACCTCGTCCGCCTGAGCAGGGCCGCTTGCGTCGTCGAGAGTGACGAAGAGCCAGCCGAGCTGCGGCGTCGCCGCGTGCTGGGCTCGATCGACGGAGAGGCTCGCGGTAGTGCTCCCACCCGGGTTGAGCGGGTATTCCTGCCCGGTCGAGACGGGCTGCCGGTCGACCCGGAACTTCGCCGTCGATGTCACGTCGAAGAGATTCTCGGGCACGAACGAGAACGTCTCCACCGAGTAGCTGAACGTCGATTCCTTCGTGGGATCGAGCCCGATCTCGCTCGCAAGCGTCGGCAGCAACACGGTCGAGCCGTTCATCGGAGCGTTCGCGACCCATACATCGACGAGGTCGCCGTTGGCAGCGAAGATGAAGGACGCGAACCGCCCGTCGACCGAGCCGGAGAGAACGTTCCCGAGGTCGACTCCGACCACGAAGAAGTCGGGCTTGCCGTCGTTGTTCACATCGATGACGACGTCGTACTCACTGACCGACGCGTTCGCGAACTTCACGTAGTTGTTGATCGCGAAGACGATCGACTTGTCGCCAGCGGTTCCGCAGACCCCCGCGGGATCTCCCCCGCAGAGGAACTCACGCGGCTGAACCTGGACGCCGACGTCCCGAACGTCCATCGCGCCGATGTCGCCCTGGTTGTTGTTGTTCGCGCCCTGCATGTTCAGATCGGCTTCGTCATGGATCCCCCAGGCGAACGCTTGCGCCGTTCCCTTGTGGATCCCGCCGTTCGACAGCGGCACCGTGGCGTTGGAGTTGCCACCGACGGCGGTGTAGGCGCTCGTCGGGCCGGCGGTCACGTTCGAGAGGCCGCGCGGCGCAACCAGGAACGGAACCCGGAGCGCGTAGATTCCGCCTCCCGTGCTCGTCGGCGTCGCCGTCACGGCACCGCGAGCGGTTACGAGCGTGCCGAAGATCGACGCTTCGGCGCCGGGCAAGGCGGCGACGCCGGCGGCACTGATCTGCAGCGTCGCTCCGACGGTGACCCTTCTGTGGGCGGGGACCGTCACCGAGCTCGGCGACAGGCTCATCGTCGCGCCCAGCGGATTCCCCGTGAACGCCGTCGCCAGGTCGTACGAGATCGCCGAGCCGCTCAGGTTCCACAGCGTGATGGGCAGCTCTTCGCTGTACGCCGCCGAGAGCGCCTCGTCGCCGTACGAGAGCGTCCCGAGCCCCCCTGTGGTCGTGGCGAGCCCGACCGTGTCGATTGCCCGCTGCGCCTGGATGACGCCGGAGCCGGCCAGCCGCGGGTTGTAGCCCTTGATCTTCGAGCTGCCGGCCTCTGCCGTGTTGATCAGCGCTGCCTTGATCTGCTCAGGCGTCCACGAGGGATGCGCCTGCCTGAGGAGCGCCGCGACGCCCGAGGTCATCGGCGTGGCCATCGAGGTCCCGGAGATCCTCGTGCCCTGGTCGCCCGTCCCCATCGCCGTCGATTTGACGCTGACACCCGGGGCCATGACCTCCGGCTTCAATGCGCTGTCCGGGTTCCGGGGGCCTCCGGACGTGAACGAGGCGGCCACCTGGTAGCCCGTGTTCGTGATCGGTGTAGCGGTGAAACTCGTCGCGGTGCCGCCGTCGGCTGGGACGACCTTGCCCTGGTCGCTCCCCCTGATGCCCAGGAATGGGATCGTCAGCGGGTCCTCGACGCCGGTGTCGGGATCCGACGTGACCACGCCCTCGAAGGGCGGAAGCCCCGAGGCGTTGTTGATCATCGCCACAGCAGCGGCCTTCGCGGCTTGGCCGAGGTAGGCCTTGTGCACGCGGGCACACGTGCCTCGGAGAACGACGACGAGCTTGCCCACGACTCCGCCGGGATAACCGGAGAAGGCAGCGGCAGTGCAGCCCAATGACAGCGGACCGCTCGGATAGCTGTTCCGGAGGACTGCGATCGGGAGCGACCCACTCGGGAGCGCGGGGCCGGGATCACCCTGGAACGGGCCGTTCGAGTGCAGGGCGGTGACCGAGCTCGTCGTTACGCCCTTGCTCAGCGCGATCGTCGCCCCGGGGAACGTCGGGCTCGAGGCATCGACCGCCGCGACCGAGATCGCGCGAGACGCCGCAGCAGGCGCGCCGGTGACATAGGCCGAAGGCCCGTTGTTCCCGGCTGCCGCGACCACGACGATCCCGTTCCGGGACAGTGTGTCGGATGCCACCGCGTCGGGGGAATCGGCTGTCTCGAGGGACGCCCCGAGAGACATGCTGACGACGTCGGCGCCGTCCAGTTGAGCCTGGTTGAGAGCAGCCACGATCACCGCTGAGGTCGCCGAGCCCGAGCAACCGAAGACCCGGTAAGCGAGCAGCTTTGCGTTCGGCGCTGCCCCCGGCCCGATCCGGAAGGTGTTGCTGCTGTACGTCGACCCGTCGTACGGGCCGTGGTACGTCGCACCGTTGGCCAGGATGCCGAAGCCGGCCGCGGTGCCTGCAACATGGGATCCGTGGCCGTTGCAGTCGAGCGGATCGGGATCCGGATGTGGCGTCTGCCTCGCGGGATCCGATGAGCCCGAGTCGTAGTTGTCGCCGACGAAGTCGGTCCCACCGATCACCTTCGCGGTCGGGAACGATCCGGGCTCGATGATCGTGCTGTTGTCGCTCTTGAACCTCGCCGCACCGTTCGTCCCGCCGAAGTTGCCGTGGTAGTAGTCGAGGCCGGTGTCGATGATCGCGACCTTGACGTTTGTGCCGGTGAACCCAGTGCCGGCTGACCACGCGTTGTTGGCGCCGACGTACTGGACGCCCGCGGTATTGTCGCGCTGCACGATGCTGCTCGGATAGACGGCAACCACGTTCGGGGCTTGCCGCAGGGAAGAAAGGCTCTTCAAGGGCACCCTCGCCGCGATGCCGTTGTAGGCGTCCTGATAATCGAACAGGACACGGCCGCCTTGCGACTGCACGTGAGCCTCGGTGGCCTTCTGCTGAGCCTTCAGGCTGTCGCGGATCGCATCCTTCTGCGCCTTCGTCAACGTCTGGCCGTTCTGCTGCGCGTCGGCTTGCCGCTCTCCGACGGACTGACCTCGCAGCTTGAGAATCACTTCAACCTGCCTGTCACCCTGGAGCGCGGCGGGCTTGAATCCCTTCGCAAAACCGAGTGACGTGAAGTCAACGTGTGTGAACGGTGCCGCCGAGGCGGCTTCGCTCTCGTCCGAGACGGCCGACTTGGCGCCGAGCGCCAGTCCTCCAGCCACCAGGGCTGCAAATAGAAAGACTGAAACCCGTCGAAGCCGGACCAGCCGCGTGGCTGAGCCTCGGCGCATGTCAAAGTCAAACACGGTCTCCCCTTTCCGGCCCCGCGGCCGATCAACAAGCGTCCATATTGAGTTCTCGGCCCCGTATTCTTAGCGCAGAGCGCGAACGATGCAAAGAGTGGCGGCGGTCCCGGGCGAAAGCGCTCGTCAACTCAGCTCGTGCGGCTTCGCCATCGCGCGGTAGTCCAGCGCCTGATCGAGCACGTCGTCGGCGACGCCGCGTTCCCGGGCGACCTCGCGCAGCGAGCGGCCCGAGGCCGCCGCTTCCTTCACGATCTCGCTCGCTGCGTCGTAGCCGATGTAGGGGTTGAGCGCGGTCGCCGCAGAGAGCGTGAGCTCGGCGTAGTGCTCGGCCACCTCGCGGTTCGCCTCGATGCCGTCCACGCACTTCTCCGCCAGGAGGCGGGAAGCGGATGCGAGCAGTTTGATCGAGTCCAGCAGATTCCGGGCAAGCATCGGCACGAAGACGTTCAGCTCGAAATGGCCTTGCATGCCCCCGACCGTGATCGCGGCGTCGTTGCCGATCACCTGGGCAGCGACCTGGGTCACGACCTCCGGAATGACCGGATTGACCTTCCCCGGCATGATCGAGCTCCCTTTCTGCAGCTCCGGCAGGAAGATCTCCGCCAGCCCGGCGCGCGGGCCGGAGCCCATCCACCGGAGGTCGTTCGCGATCTTCGTCAGTGAGACGGCAACAGTCTTGAGCGCGCCGGATGTCTCGACCAGAGCGTCGCGCGCCGCCTGAGCCTCGAAAGGATCGGCGGGCGCGGAGATCGTCAGGCCGGTCTCGTCCGACAGGAGACGCCGCACGCGCTCGGCGAACTCGGGATGGGTGTTGAGGCCCGTGCCAACGGCCGTGCCGCCCAGCGGGATCTGCCCGAGCCGCGTCAGCGTGCCGCCGACACGGTCGGAGCCCTGCCGGACCTGGGCGACGTAACCGCCGAACTCCTGGCCGAGCGTGACGGGCACGGCATCCATCAGATGTGTGCGCCCTGACTTGACGACGTCGTCGAACTCAGCCGCTTTTCGCCCGAGGGACTCGGCGAGCTGGTGCAACGCCGGCATCAG
>DATDDZ010000150.1:0-11396 GCA_036523555.1 Gaiellaceae bacterium | reverse complement strand
AGCATGAGGCCTCCGAGATCGCGCAGTCGCTCCTCGCGGGCCCTGAGCAGAGCCCGGCGCTCGCGCCGTAGCAGCCCGGGGTGGGGGAGAGGGCGCCGCGAGGGCTCGGCTTGCGCACTGGCCGCAGGCGCTCGGTCGTCGTTGCGGCGGAAGCGTCCAAGCAGTGAGGGCCGCGCCACGCGGCTCAATGTAACAGCGCCTCGCCGCTCCTCAAGACCCGTGCGGTCGGTGCCGGGCGCGCCTGCGGCCGATGCCGAGGACGAAGACGACGAAGAGGACGATCGCGACCGCGCCCACCGGGATTCCGACCCAGAAGAGTCCGACGAGCGAGAGGACGATGGCGACGACCGCCAGGGCGAGGACGAGGCCGAGCATCCCGCTCCGTTCCGTTCCGCGAGGCCCCGCCGGGGCCTAGGGGAGCTCCAGGACGACCAGGCGTTCCTCGGTGAGCTCTCGCACTGCGTAGTGCGGCCCTTCGCGGGTGTTGCCGGAGTCCTTGACGCCGCCGTATGGCATCTGATCCGAGCGGAACGTCGGAGCTTCGTTGATCGTCACGCCACCGAACTCGAGCTCCTGCGCCGCACGTAGCGCGGTGGTGACGCTGCCCGTGAAGATCCCCGCCTGCAGCCCGTAGCGCGTGCCGTTTGCAAGCTCGATCGCCTCGTCGATCGAGTCGACGGCCGTCACCGTGCAGACGGGCCCGAAGACCTCCTCACAGGAGACCTGGTCTTGCCGTCCCGGATCCGCGATCACCGTCGGCCTGATCAACTCGCCGTCGAGCTCTCCCCCGGTCAGCACCTCCCCGGTCGTGCTCCCGATCCACTCCACGATGCGGTCGCGCGCATCCCGGTCGATGACGGGCCCGACGTCGGTGTCCTCGTCGGCGGGATCTCCGACCTTGAGGTCGTCGACCAACGGAATGAGACGCTGGACGAAGTCGTCGTACGCCTGACGCTCGACGTAGACGCGCTGGATGGAGATGCAGCTCTGTCCCGCAAAGGAGAACGCGTTCTGCGCGACCTTGGCTGCGGCGGCGGACACGTCGGCGTCGGCGGCGACGATCACGGGCGTGGCGTTTCCGAGCTCGAGGTTCACCCGCTTCTTCGGCGCGCGCTCCTTCAGCTTCCAACCGACCCCGCTCGAACCCGTGAAGGTGATCAGCTTCACTCGCGCGTCGTCGACGAGGACGTCGCCGATCTCCGACGCAGGCCCGACGACCACGTTCAGCCAGCCGGGAGGGAGACCGGCCTCTTCCTCGAGCTCTGCGAGCAGGAGCGCCGACAGCGGCGTCTGGCTTGCGGGCTTGAGGACGACCGCGCAACCGGCTGCGAGCGCCGGAGCGATCTTGTGCGCGACGAGGTTCAGCGGGAAGTTGAAAGGACTGATCGCTCCGACGACGCCGATCGGGCGGCGAAGGGTGAACGCGAGCTTGCCCTCGCCGGCCTGCGCCGCATCCATGGGCACCATCTCGCCCGCGAGCTTGCGGGCCTCGACCGCCGCGAACGTGTAGGTCGACATCGCTCTGGCCGCCTCGACCCGAGCGGCCTTCAGCGGCTTGCCCGCCTCGTCCGAGATCAGCCTGGCGGCCTCCTCATGCCGGCGGCCGAGGCCGCCCGCCACGCGGACGAGGATCTCTGCCCGCTTGTGAGCGGGCAGAGGGTCGCGCATTGCCTGCTCGGCGGCGTCGATCGCACGCTGGGTCTCTGCGGCGCCGGCCTTGGCAATGCGGCCGACGACGTCTCCCGAGTACGGTGAGCGCACCTCGAGCCAGTTCCCGGTCTCGACCCACTCGCCCCCGATCAGGAGCCGTTTCTCGGTGACGGACGCGACCACGGGGCTAGTCTAGACCGGCATGCCTGCCTGGGAATCGGACGCTCTGATCGTCGACGCGGTTCGCTCTCCGATCGGCAAGAAGAACGGATCGCTGGCTTCGATTCGCGGGGACGAGCTCGCCGCCCAGGTCCTGAACGCGCTGGTCGGGCGGAGCGACCTCGAACCGGGAGAGGTCGAGGACGTGCAGCTCGGATGCGTGACCCAGATCGGGGAGCAGGGCTGGAACATCGGCCGGATGATTCCGCTCGTCGCGGGCTGGCCGGAGACCGTTGCCGGCACGACCGTCGACCGTCAGTGCGGCTCGTCGATGCAGGCAAGCTTCAACGCCGCGACCGCGATCTGGTCCGGGCAGCTCGATGTGATCGTCTCCGCCGGGGTCGAGATGATGTCCCGCGTTCCGATGGGGTCGAACGGGGGAGACCTGTCGGCCAGGCTGCTCGATCTCTGGCAGATCGTGCCGCAGGGAATCTCGGCGGAGGTTCTCGCCGAGGAGTGGGGCTTCTCGCGCGAGGAGCTCGACGCCTTCTCGCTGGAGTCGCATCGTCGGGCGGTCGCGGCCGGTGACGAGGGGCGCTTCGCAGACGAGCTCGTGCCGGTCGACCTGACCAATCCCCACACTGGAGTCGTCCTCGACGTCGACGAGACGCCGCGCCGCGACACCTCCGCCGAGGCGCTCGCGGCCCTGAAGCCGGCCTTCCGCCAAGACGGTCGGGTCACTGCTGGAAACTCGTCTCAGATCTGCGACGGCGCCGCCGCCGTGCTCCTCACGAGTGAGCGGGCGGCGGCACGGCTCGAACTCGAGCCGCGGGCTCGCTTCCTCTCGTTCGGGCTGTCGGGTGTCGACCCGTACCGCATGCTCCACGGCAACCCGCAGGCCTGTGCCGCCGCGCTTGCGCGCGCGGGGCTGAGCTGGGACGACATCTCCGTGATCGAGGTCAACGAGGCGTTCGCCTCGGTCGTGCTGCAGTTCGCGCGAGACGCCGGCCTCGAGGATCGCTTCGACGACATCAACCCGAACGGGGGCGGGATCTCGTTGGGCCATCCGCTCGGTGCCACAGGAGCGCGGATGACGGCCACGCTCCTGAACGAGCTGGAGCGGCGCGGGGCGCGCTACGGGATCGCCACGATGTGCATTGGCTTCGGCCAGGCGATCGCCGGCGTCGTCGAGCGCCTCTGAGGCTGTTCTAAGCTCTCGAGGGTGGGGGAGGCTGCCGGACGCGTGCTGACGCGTGACCCGAAGGAGATCGTCGCGCGCGGCTATGACGCAATCGCATTGCACTACGCCAAATGGGCGGGTCGGATCGAGTCGCCGTTACTCGAGTGGGTCCGCGACCTCGACGCGCGACTGCCCAACCGCTCGAACGTGCTCGAGCTCGGGTGCGGCCGAGGCGTGCCCGTGGCACGGCAGCTCGCACGACGCCATCAGGTCACCGGCGTGGACATCTCGGCCGTCCAGATCGAGCTCGCGAGGCATCACGTGCCGGAGGCGAGCTTTGTTCACGTCGATGCGATGGAGCTCGACGTGGCCTCGGCGTCGGTCGACGGCGTCCTCGCGCTGCACGTGTTCGGGCACATACCAATGCGCGAGCAGCCCGACCTGATCGAGAGGATCGGGACCTGGCTCCGGCCCGGCGGCTTCCTGCTCACCACACTGGGTGCCGGCATGGCGGGTGAGATGGTCGAGGACGACTGGCTCGGCGCGCCGATGTTCTTCGCGTCGCTGGATACTCACGCCTATCCGGTGATCCTGAAGTCCGTGGGCTTCGAGCTCCTCAAGGACGAGGCCGTCGTGCAGCTGGAGCCGGGCCACGGCGAGGTCGCGTTCCGCTGGGTGCTCGCGCGGGTGCGCGAGTCCGCGTAGGATCGCGCGCCGTGGAGATTCGGAAGGTGGGTGTCGTGGGCCTCGGCACCATGGGCGCGGGAATCGCGCAGATCAGTGTTCAGTCCGGCTTCGAGACGGTCGGGCGGGAGGTGAGCATCGACCTTGCCGAGCGCGGTCGCGCAATCGTCGAGCAGTATCTGTCGCGTGCGGTCGAGAAGGGGCGCAGCACCGAGGCCGAGCGCGATGCGGCCGTCGGCCGGCTTACGCTGTCGACCGAGCTCGCCGATCTCGCCGACTGCGATCTGGTCATCGAGGCGGTGCTCGAGGAGCTCGACCTGAAGCGCGAGGTGTTCGCCGAGCTCGATCGCGTCACCCGGCCCGAGGCGATCCTCGCGACGAACACTTCCGCTTTGTCCGTTGCGGAGATTGCCGAGGCGACGAGTCATCCCGAGCGCGTCGTCGGCATGCACTTCTTCAATCCCGCACCGGTCCTGCCGCTCGTCGAGATCGTGCGCGCGCCCAAGAGCTCCGAGGACGCGGTCGATGCCGCCTACACCTGGGCCGAGCGGGCAGGCAAGCATCCGGTCCGCTGCAACGACACGCCGGGCTTCATCGTCAACCGGATTCTCATCCCGCTCCTGAACGACTGCGTCCGCGTCCTCGACGAGGCGAACGTGCGACCCGAGGACATGGACAGGGCGATGACGAACGGCGCGGGCTGGCCGATGGGACCGTGCGCACTCGTCGATCTGATCGGCGTCGACGTCCACGTGCACGCGTCCGACGCTCTGCACGACAAGCTCGGCGAGCCGCGGATGGCGCCGCCCGAGCGTCTCGTGCGCATGCAGGAAGAAGGACGCCTCGGCCGCAAGTGCGGCCGAGGCTTCTTCGAGTACTAGCCGCGCGGGTCATGTCCCGTGCCAGGCACGAGACAGGCCCTCAGGGGACACTGAGCCGGTTGAGAACGTTGGTCAGCAGGCGGTCGACGTCCGGCCGCTCGAGCGAGGCTGCGAAGTTGAGCGTGCCTGCGGCGAAGACCTTCGCGCCGACCGCAGTCTCGTAATACGTCATCTCGGCCGACCGACCCGGGCCAAGCAGGTCGGGGATCCGCGCCAGAACCTGGATGCCTCGCGGGGAGGCGCTCGTCCGGGAGTCGATCTCGATGCCGTAGCGGCCGAAGCTCGCCCCGTCCACGAGCCCGCTTCCGACGAACGCCCAAGGGGCGGACGCGGCGCCCGTCACGGTGTAGCCCGCCTGCCGCTGTCCGTGATCCGACCCGACGTACTGCACGCCGACAACGCCGGCTTCCGGTCGGCCCAGCTTCCGCCAGAGGCCGCGCAGGAAGAGCCGCTCGCCCACACGGTCGACGCGGCGATAGAGATTGTTGGCTGCCAGAAAGGCCAGGTTGCCGCCGAGATCGCGGTAGCGCTCGACGACGTCGTAGGCGTGGCCCGTCACGTACTCCTCGTGACCCGGAAAGACGACGAGGTCGTAGTGCTTCGCAAGCTCGTCCCCGCTCGCGACCGCTTCGAGGTCGTCGTCGGAGAGGAAATCGACGGCGCGCCCGGTCCGATTCAGCCACGCGATGAAGTCGAGATCCCAGTCGTGAAACCTGAACGGAACGCCGAAGTCGAGAAAGGGACGCTCGAGATCGACGCTGCGCACGCGCCCGGTCACGTACCACGAGTCGCCCCAGCCGTCGCCGTCGGCGTCGGCGAAGTTGTACGCCGCCCAGGTGTTGGTGGCCAGCACGACGGCAACGCGGTGCTCGCCGAGCCTTCGGGGCCGAACGATGAAGGGTGCGTACCCGACCCGGCCGTCGCCGGCCGTGGCGCGCAGGAAGTAGAGGCCGCTGGGCCAGTCACCGGCGCGCACGACGCGCAGGAGCCCGGGCGCGTCGCGATGCGCGCTCCAGTCGACCCGGATGGGATCCGTCTTGGCGACGCCGCTCGTCTTCACGTCCTGTTCGCTCGGCCGTCCCGGAGACTGGTAGGAGAACACCTGTAGCCGCAGCGTCCGCGCATCCGTTGCGAGCCTCAGAACCGCCGACTCTCCCGGCGCGTAGCTCCGCCGGGTGAACGAGGCGTCGACTCCCTGCACCCGGACCACCGGGGACGTCCCGCCGACCAGGCGCGCTCCGATCCTCAGCCTGAGGATGTACGTGCGCGGCTGCGCCGACCGTGCCGGTCGCCAGACGAATCGGCACGGCCCGGCTGGGAATCGTCTCGCCGCTCGCCAGACGACTGTTGCACCGCTCTCGCCCGCGCGCACGGAGTTCGTCGCGACGGCCTCGATCGACACCGTTGCGGCTCGCGCCAGCATGAACTCGACCACGGCCTCGTCGCGAAACCCGTCCTCGTTCGGGCTCACAGTGGCGAGCAGCCGGCGGTCGCCCGCAAAGGGAACGTCGCCGTTCGTCACGTGCAGGTCGGGAAGCCGAGGCGCCTGGCCCGAGAGGGCGATCGCCGCGAGGAGCAGCGCAGCGGTCACACCGGCCCTCGCTCGCTTACAGTTTCCTTACGTTCCAATGATCACCGGCACAATTGGAAGCCCGATACTGACCTCATGAGGCGGCTCCTCCCTGTTGTGCTGCTCGCGATCCTTGCTTTTCCCGCCGGATCGGCGGCGAGCGTGCGTGCCGCGACCGACGGGACGCTATCCGTGAAGGACGGCCGAGGGACGATCGTCGTCGCGGCTCGTGGGGGAGTGATCGGGAGTTTCGCCCAGGGCCGGGTCACGATCGTCGATCCGGTCGACGGCGACGGGACAGGCCCGATCGTCACGGGTGACGACTTCCCGCCGATCGAGCGCAGCGACACGACAACCACCTGGCGTGGCACGAAGGTTCGTTTCCGGCTCATCGGCGGCTTCTTCAAGATCAAGATCCAGGGCCGGGGCATCAACCTCTCGGTCGTCGGCAAGGGCACCGTGACCCTGGACGGCGCCGGAACGGACAACGATGGGACGTTTTCCGTCAACGGGGGCGACTACGTCCCGATCCCCGACTTTCTTCTGCCGTTCCCCCTGTCGGCGCCGACCCCGTAGCGGGCATGAGCAGCAGCACCCAGTCAGTGCTCGTCGTCGAGGACGAAGCATCGATCGCATCGTTCGTCTCGCTCTACCTGAAGAACGCTGGCTACGAGGTCCGGACGGCGTCGAACGGCGCGGAGGCGCTCTCGTCGGTGCAGGCCTCGCCGCCGTCGCTGATCGTCCTCGACCTGATGCTGCCGGACATCGACGGAATCGAGATCTGCCGACGGATCCGCCAGAAGTCGGAGGTGCCGATCCTGATGCTGACGGCGCGCGACGAGGACGTCGACAAGATCATCGGTCTCGAGGTGGGGGCCGACGACTACATGACGAAGCCGTTCAACCCGCGCGAGCTCGTCGCTCGAGTCAAGTCGATCCTCAGGCGCGCGACGCCGGAGCGCCGTGAGCCAGAGAGTGCCGTTCTCCGCCACGGCGACCTGACCATCGACTCGGGGCGCAGAGAGGTGAAGGTCGGCGACCAGGAAGTGCAGCTGGCGCCGAAGGAATTCGATCTCCTCTGGGAACTGCTCGACCATCGCGGTCTCGTCCTCACGCGCGACCAGCTCCTCGAGCGCGTCTGGGGCTACACCTTCGCCGGTGACACTCGTACGGTGGACGTCCACGTGCGACAGCTGCGCCGAAAGCTCGGCGAGGCATCCCCCGTCGTGACGGTCTGGGGCGTCGGCTACAAGGTCGGCCCCGCGAAGGACACGGTCACGGCTTAGCGCTAGCGTGTAGCGGGCCATGCTCAACTCGCTGCGCTTCCGGCTGCCGGCGCTCTTTCTCGTCGGCATCGTCGTGAGCGGGCTGATCGCGACGGCAATCGCGCTGGCGCTGTTCCAGAACTATGCGCGCCAGCAGCTGGTGATCAAGCTGCGCCGCGAGGCGAACGGCTTGACGAAGCTCTATGAGCGGCAGGCGATCGCAGCGAACGACACCGGTGCGCGGACGCTCCGGTTCGCCCCACGCCAGCTCGAGCGGGCCACGGGGGACAAGATCTTCTACGTCGGCGCCGACGTGTTCCCGGACCAGGTGTCCGGTCTGCGTCTGCTGCCGCAGAACGAGATCGACTGGCGATCCGGTGTTCCGACGACTTTCGAGTTCCGGCCGCCCGGGTTCAAGCGCGTCTATCTGGCCGTGCTCGAGCCGATGCGCCTGGCGCCCAAGAGCTCGCCTTTCGGTGCGTTGATCGTCGCGACACCAAAGACCAGCATCACGAGCGGCCTCGCGCCGCTCGTCGAACGGCTCGCCCTCGGCCTGGTGGGCGGCATCTTCGTGGCCGGGCTCCTCGGCCTGTACTTCTCACGTCGGGTCACGCGCCCGGTGCTGGCCCTGTCAGACGCGGCCGACGAGATTTCCCGGGGGCACTACGACATCGCCGTGCCGGCGGTTCCGGGCCGAGGCGAGATCGGACATCTGGCCGGCCGCTTCCGGGAGATGGCGGCCCGGCTCGGCGAGGCCGAGCAGCAAGAGCGGAACTTCCTCATGAGCGTCTCGCACGAGCTTCGCACTCCATTGACTGCGATCCGCGGCCATGTCGAGGCGTTGCGAGAAGGCGTGGCCGACGACCCTGTCGTCCGGGCGGCGTCGCTCGACATGATCGCGGCCGAGAGCGCTCGACTCGAGCGCCTCGTCGGCGACGTGCTCGACCTCGCAAAGCTCGAAGCGCATCGCTTCACGGTCATGCAGGAGGAGGTCGACATGGCCCGGCTCTGCGACCAGGCGTACTCCCTCTTCGGCGAGGAGGCTCGGCGGCGCGCGATCGAATACGACAAGACCTTCGCCGCGACCCCGACCATCGTCACCGACGGCGACCGTGTTCTCCAGATCATCTCGAACCTGCTCTCGAATGCGTTCCGCTGGACGCCGAACGGAGGGCGCGTCGAGCTCGAGCTGAGCATGCCGAACGGCACGGTGTCGGTCGCGGTGGGGGACAACGGTGCCGGCATCGCGCCCGATGAGCGCGAGCGCATCTTTCGCCCGTTCTGGTCGCGGGACGACTCCGGAACCGGTCTCGGGCTTGCGATTGCGCATGAGCTCGCGGTCGCGCTCGGTGGTCGCATCGATCTCGACTCGGAGCCGGGTCGCGGTAGCCGGTTCGAGCTGCTGCTCCCCGGGCCGGCGAGTAATTAACGTGACACCCACGTGAGCCGTCCCGAACCAGCGGCGATCGTCGGCCTCCCGAAGCGGCGATCCCCGCTCCTCGCGGCCTTCGTCTCGTTGAGGCCGAAGCAGTGGACCAAGAATCTGCTCCTCTTCGCTGGCATCCTCTTCGCGGCGAAGCTGGGCGACTTGTCCCGCTGGGGCGAGGCCTTGGCGATCTTCGCTGCCTACTGCGCCGCTTCGAGCGCTAGCTACCTCGTCAACGACGTGCGCGATGTCGTCCACGATCGGGAGCACCCGGTCAAGCGCACGCGTCCGATCGCGCGGGGCGAGCTCTCGCCCAGGCTCGCCGTCGGGCTCGCCGCGGCGCTCGCGCTCGCCTCGTTCGCACTGGCTACGCCCCTCGGGTTCGAGTCGGTGGCCTTCCTGGCCGTGTTCTTCGGCCTCCAGGCCGGGTACACCCTTGCGCTCAAGCATGTCGTCCTGCTCGACGTCATGACCATCGGCGGGCTCTTCGTGGTCCGCGCAGCCGCGGGCGCGTCGGCCGTGAACGTGCGGATCTCACCCTGGTTGCTTCTCTGCACGGCCTTGCTTGCGCTCTTCCTCGCGCTCGCGAAGCGCCGCGGCGAGCTCGTGCTCGTCGGCGCCGAGGCGACGCCGGGGCGGCCGGTGCTCGAGGGCTACTCCCTTGCGCTCGTGGACCAGCTCGTCACGATCGTGGCGGCCGCGACCCTGATCTCGTACTCCCTCTACACGTTCACGGCGCGGGACTCGAAGGCCATGATGGTGACGATCCCGTTCGTCGTGTTCGGCGTGTTCCGGTACCTGCTGCTGATGCACCGCCGCGACCTCGGCGAAGAGCCGGAGGAGGTGCTGCTGCGCGACGTGCCGATCCTCGTTTGCATCGCAGGCTGGGCGGCCTGTGCGGGGATCATCCTCGCAACGACGTGAGGGCGGCTAGGAGCTGGCTGCGTCGGGCCGGTGCTCGTCGATGCGATAGACGGTCGCGCCGGGCTTCTCGCGGAGGCCCTGCTCGATCCTGGCGACCGTTGCGTCGAGCCGCTCGAGCCGGGTGTCGACGCCCTGCCAGCCCGAGGAGACGAGGTCGACGAGGAGCGCAAGGTCATCCACGCGGGCGTGCCGCTCGGCCAGCAAGTCCGACTCCACGCGCTCGAGGCGGCGGATGACCTGGTTCATCAGGCCCCGGATTTCGGCCAGGTTCCGCCCCACGGGCTGTGCCTGGTCGCGCACGGCGTCTCCGACCCGGGCCGGCAGCGTCTCTTCGAGCCCGGACGCCGTGGTCACCAATACATCGACCTGCTCGCGGATCCGCAGTGCCAGGCTCTCGAGCGCGGCACCGTCGGCGCGCTGCTCGACTCGCTCCTTTGCGCGCTCGATGATCGTCTCGTCCATGTCCGGCAACGCTACACAGGGCGTCGGATGAAAACGCGGGAGCTCGAGTACGACCTCCCGCCGGAGCTCGTGGCGCAGCATCCCCTGGCGCGCCGCGACGAGTCGCGCCTGCTGGTCTACGATCGCGTGTCCGAGCGGGTGGATCAGCGAAGGTTCGCAGAGCTGCCGGACGTGCTCGGGGACGCGCTCACGGTCGTCAACGACACACGCGTGGTCCCGGCGCGAATCCCGATCGAGCGGCCGAGGGGGGAGGTCTTGCTGCTCGAGCGGCTGCGGGACGACGGGCTCTGGGAGGGCCTGGCGAGGCCGACGCGGCGGCTGCGTCCGGGCAGGAGGTACGGCCCGGTCGAGCTGCTCGAGCATCTCGGTGACGGACGGTGGCAGCTGCGGCTCCACGGGGAGCCCGCAGGGGAGATCCCGCTGCCTCCGTACATCACCGAGGCGCTCGCGGATCCCGGGCGGTACCAGACCGTGTACGCGGACGAGGCCGGATCGGCTGCCGCTCCGACCGCGGGCCTGCACTTCACTCCCGAGCTGCTGGCGAGGCTCGACGTCGAGCGCGTCACGCTGCACGTGGGGCTGGATACCTTCAGACCGGTCCTCGTGGACGATCTCGAGCGGCACGCGCTCCACGGGGAGCGGTACACGGTCTCCATCGCTGCGTCCGAGCGGATCCGTGGGGCGGCGCGTGTGCTGGCCGTCGGCACGACCAGCGTGCGCGTGCTCGAGACGCTCGCGCGCGGGGCGCCGCTCTCGGGGCGCACCGACCTCTTCATCACGCCGGGGTTCGAGTTTCTCCGCACCGATGTGCTGCTCACGAACTTCCACCTTCCGCGCTCGACGCTGCTCGCTCTGGTCATGGCGTTCGCCGGGGTCGAGGAGGTCCGCAACCTCTATCGGCTCGCGATCGAGGAGCGATACCGCTTCTACTCGTTCGGCGACGCCATGTTGATCCTGTGAACGTCCGTCCTGCCGGGACGGAGGACGTCGAGCTCGTCGGTGCGCTGATCGACGACGCGACGGAGTGGGTCGGGCGCCTCGGGTTCGTCCAGTGGCCGCTTCCCTTTCCCCGGGACGACCTGGTGGCGGCGATCGGGCGCGGCGAGGTGTACCTGGCCGAGGTCGACGGCGAGGCGGCCGCGACCGTCACGGTGCTGGCCGACGATCCGGTCTACTGGGGCGAGCGACCGCCCGA
>DATDDZ010000149.1:0-8160 GCA_036523555.1 Gaiellaceae bacterium | reverse complement strand
CGATCTGCTGTACGAGTGGCACCCCGCGGTTGAAGAGCATCATGGCCACGATCAGCAGCGGCCCGAGCACGACCCCGCGCCGCGCGGAGCGTCGCCAGGACGGCGGCTGAACCGCCCGCTGGCCCCTTGCGGCGGCCGGCTTGCGGCTCTCCACCTTCGACCCGCGGGTCTCGCGCCTGGCTTCCTTCTCGGCGCGCAACTCGTCAGGGTCGACGTCGACCTCGTTCCCCGCGTCGTCGACGTACACGTACTCGTACTCGTGCCGGCGGGCCTTCTGCTCCCGCCGCCGCTGCTTCCTGGTCGGCATGCCAGCCTAGCGTAGCTCCGCGGGCCTGCCCCCGAGGACGAGCCCCGCGACCAGATCCCCGCCGAGGTGGTACGCGAGGTAACGCCAGTCGGGCGCGTCGAGCAGGACGACGTCCGCTGCGAAGCCGGGCGCGAGCCGCCCGATCCGGTCGGCGCGGCCGAGGACGTGCGCCGCGTTGACCGTGCAGGCCGAGAGCGCCTGCGCCGGTGAGAGCCCGAGCTGTGTCGCCGCCAGGGAACAGACGAGCGGAAGGCTCTCGCAGAACGCGCTGCCGGGGTTGAAGTCGGTCGCGAGCGCGACGATGGCGCCCGCCTCGGCCAGCGCGCGGCCGGGAGGCATCGGCCGGCCGAGAAAGAGCGCGCTCGCCGGCAGGAGCACCGCGGTGACCGTGCTCGCGGCGAGAGCACCGACCCCGTCGGCTCCGGTGGCCTCGAGATGGTCGACGGAGCGGGCGCCGAGGGCGATCGCGAGCTCGACTGCGCCCTGCTCGGTGAACTGGTCGCCGTGAAGCCTGAGTGCGAGGCCGGCGCGGGCGCACGCTTCCAGATAGCGCCTCGCCTGCGCGGCGTCGAACGCGCCCCGCTCCAGGAAAACGTCGGCCGCCTCGGCGAGCCTCGCGGCCCGCGGGAGCACTTCAGCCAGCGCGAAGTCGAGGTACGTGTCTGCGTCCGCGAACTCGGGCGGGACCGCGTGCGCCCCGAGCCACGTCGGAACACCGCCGGCAGCACGGATCGCCTCGAGGGACGCGAGCTCCGTCTCGCGGTCGAGCCCGTAGCCCGACTTCGACTCGAACGTGGTCGTGCCGGCACGCAGCATCCAGTCGCGGTGGCGGGCGACGGCAGCCTCGAGCGCGGACTCTTCCGCAGCGCGCGTGGCGCGTACCGTCGACATGATCCCGCCGCCGGCCGCGTGAAGCTCCTCGTAGCTCGCACCGCCGGCGCGCAGGGCGAACTCGTCGACGCGGTCTCCTGCGAAGCACGCGTGGGTGTGGCAATCGACCAGCCCGGGGATCGCGCAGAGGCCGCGTCCGTCGAGCTCCTCGACCTCACCCTCGACCGGACCGAGGTCGCGCATGCGGCCGACCGCCTCGATGGTGTCACCCGCGCAGAGGACGTAACCGTCCTCGACCACCTCGACGTCGGCGAGGGCCGCGCCGCGCAGCGGCGACGCCGAGCCGGCTGGGGACGCGAGCTGTTCGAGGTCGCGGACGAGCAGGCGGCGCGCAGCGCCCGCCGCGCTCATCCAGCGAGCGGCGGCATCGGCGCCTCGAGCCCGTGTGCCTCCGCAGCTTCGATCGCCTCGGGATAGCCGGCATCGACGTGCCGCATGACGCCGGTTCCCGGATCGGTCGTCAGGACTCGGTCGAGCCGCTCGGCGCCCTCATCGGTGCCGTCGGCAACGACGACCATGCCCGCGTGGATCGAGTTCCCGATCCCGACGCCTCCGCCGTGGTGGACGCTCACCCAGGTCGCACCCGCCGCGACGTTGAGCAGAGCGTTCAGGATCGGCCAGTCGGCAATGGCGTCGGAGCCGTCGCGCATCGCCTCTGTCTCGCGGTACGGCGATGCCACGGATCCCGCGTCGAGATGGTCCCGCCCGATCACGACTGGCGCCTTCACCTCGCCCGACCGGACGAGCTCGTTGATGGCGAGCCCCGCCTTCGCGCGATCGCCGTACCCGAGCCAGCAGATCCGGGCCGGGAGGCCCTGGAAGGCGACCCGCTCCGGCGCGAGCTCGAGCCATCTCTGCAGGAGCGGATCGTCCGGGAAGAGGTCGCGGAGCACCGCGTCGATCGCCGCGATGTCCGCCGCCTCTCCCGAAAGCGCCGCCCAGCGAAACGGGCCGACGCCGCGACAGAACAGCGGCCGGATATAGGCCGGGACGAAGCCCGGGTATGAGAAGGCCTCCTCTACTCCACCTTCACGGGCCTCACCTCGAAGGTTGTTGCCATAATCGAAAACATAGCTCCCGGCTCGGACGTACTCGAGCAGTCCTTCGACATGGCGCACGATCGACGCGCGCGCGCGCTCGAGATACGTGTCCGGATCGTTCGAGCGGAGCACCGCCGCCTCCTCGACGGAAAAACCGGCCGGGATGTAACCGGTAAGCGGGTCGTGAGCAGCCGTCTGATCCGTCACGAGGTCGAAAGGCTCACCGCGCCGCGCGAGCTCCGGGACGATCTCCGCCGCATTGCCGAGTAACCCGACCGAAAGCGGGAGACCGGCCGAAGCGGCCTGCCGGATCCGTCCGAGCGCGTCGTCGACCGAGTCGGTCGACTCGTCGAGATAGCGAGTGGCGAGTCGGCGCTCGATGCGCGACGGATCGACCTCGACACAGAGGATCGCGGCGCCGGCCATCGTCCCCGCGAGCGGTTGCGCGCCGCCCATCCCACCGAGCCCGGCAGTCAGGATCGTGCGGCCCGCGAGGTCGGGCGCCCCGAAGTGTTTCTCGCCGGCGGCGGCAAACGTCTGGTAGGTGCCCTGCAGGATTCCCTGCGAGCCGATGTAGATCCAGCTCCCGGCAGTCATCTGGCCATACATCGTCAGGCCGAGCCCCTCGAGCCGCCTGAACTCGGGCCACGTCGCCCATCGCGGAACGAGCATCGCGTTTGCGATCAGCACGCGAGGAGCACCCGTGTGCGTGCGGAACACGCCGACCGGCTTGCCGCTCTGCACGAGCAGAGTCTCGTCGTCGCCGAGCTCGAGGAGAGACCGGACGATCGCCCGCAGCGCCTCCGGAGTTCGCGCGGCCTTTCCCGATCCGCCGTAGACGACGAGCTCCTCGGGCCGCTCGGCAACGTCGGGATCGAGGTTGTTGAGCAACATCCGGAGCGGCGCCTCCGTCGACCACGACCTGGCGTGAAGATCGGTGCCGCGGGGTGCCCGGATCGACGAGAGGTCGCCGCAGAGCTCCTCCACGACCGAGTCGACCTGGCGTGTCGTGCTCATGCGAGCTCCCCGACCTCGGTCTCGACAGCAGTGATCAGGGTGCCGTCGCGAATCGCGCCCGCAACCGCCTCGATGTCGGCGGACAGCGAGCGGTCGTCGTGGAGGCGAGGCGAGAGCGTGCGCACGAAATCGCGGACCGCGCGCACTCCCCGACCGGGGGTGAGAGGTGCGAGGAACTCGACGCCCTGCGCCCCCGCGAGCAGCTCGATCGCAAGCGCGCGCTCCGAGTTGGCTAGGACCTGCCAGGACTTGAGCGCGGCCGCGTTTCCCATCGACACATGATCCTCCTGCGCCGCGCTCGTCGGGATCGAGTCCACGCTCGCAGGATGACACAGCACCTTGTTCTCGCTGACGAGCGACGCCGCAACGTATTGAGTGATCATGAAACCGGAGTTCAACCCGCCCTCGGTGGTCAGGAAGGCAGGCAGCCCGTCCGAGAGGCTCGGGTTGACGAGCCTCTCCACACGGCGCTCGGAGATGTTCGCGAGCTCGGAGCATGCAATCGCGAGCGCATCGAGAGCGAAGGCCACCGGCTGACCGTGGAAGTTGCCGTTCGACACGAGCAGCTCGTCCTCGACGAGCACGAGTGGATTGTCCGTGGCGGCGTTGAGCTCGACTGCCACTGTTCCTTCGACGTAGTCGAGAAGGTCGCGCGACGCGCCGTGCACCTGCGGGGCACAACGCAGCGAGTAGGCGTCCTGCACCTTGTCGCACCATCTGTGTGCCTCGTTGATCGCCGATCCCTCGAGCAGGCGGATCACGTTGGCGGCCGAATCCGACTGCCCGCGCAACGGGCGCAGGCGATGGATCTGCGGAAGGAAGCTCGTGCGCGATCCCTGTAGGGCCTCGACCGACAACCCGCACGCGAGATCCGCCGACCGGGCGAGCCGCCGCGCGCGGATCACGCCCAGCGCGCCGTACGCCGCCATGAACTGCGTGCCGTTGATCAGGGACAGCCCGTCCTTGGCCTCGAGGCGTGTCGGGTGGAGGCCGGCGGCGGCGAGCGCCTCCGCGCCCGGCATGAGCTCGCCGTCGTACCAGGCCTCTCCTTCTCCGACCAGCGGCAGGGCCAGGTGCGCGAGCGGCGCGAGATCGCCGCTGGCACCGACCGAGCCGCGGCTCGGGACACGCGGAAGCACCCCTTCCCGGAGGCACTGGAGCAAGAGCTCGACGGTCTCGATCCGCGCTCCGGACGTCCCTTTCGCGAGCGCGTTGGCCCGCAGCAGCATTGCGGCACGCACGATCTCGGCCGGATACGGATCGCCGACGCCGCAGGCGTGGCTCCGGAGCAGCCGCAGCTGGAGCTCTTCGGTGTGGGCTTCGGGAATGGAGCGCGAGACGAAACGTCCGAAGCCGGTGTTGATCCCGTAGGTGTGCTCGCGAGCTCCGTGTACAGCCCGCTCGACGAGTGCACGTGCGGCCCCCATCTTGTCCCGTGCGTCGTCCGACAGAGCGGCGTGGGCGCCGTCGAACGCGACCGCCCAGACGTCCTCGAGCCGGAGATCGTCTCCGGTCAGGCGGATCGGCATCCCCTGAGCCATCGCGCGGCCAGTCTAGGGCACTACTCGCGCCGCTTCAGGCACTCGAGCAGCCTCAGCTCGAGCACGCTCGACGAGTCGAGCCCGTCAATCTCGAGGACGGCTCCGGCCGCGGCCACCGCTGCGCCCGCCGGCATCAGCCCGACGAGCTCCGCGCCGGCAATCCCCGTGCCCCGCGCTTGCGCCTCGCGCCTCACACGCTCCACGATGTCGGCCAGCGGCGCCGATTCGTAGTCCTCGACGTTCATGCTCACCTGGGCCCTCCGGGCACTCGGCAGTTCCACGCCGAGCGCGCGCACGCCGGGAAAGCCTCCGCCCTTTTCGCGGACGACCGCGGCGATCGCGCGCGCAACGTCGACGTCGTCCGTCTCGAGATCGACGTTGAACGCGATGAGCGGGCGGCGCGCCCCGACGATCACACCGCCTGCTCGCTCGTCGAGTCGGCTCGGCCCGAAATCCGGGCGCAGCTCGCCGGCGTCGATGCGCCGCTGGAGCTCGCCCGGCCCTCCTGTCCGGAAGAAGGCAGGCCCGCGACCCGGCGCAGACTCCCCGTAGAGGAACACGGACAACTCGAGCTCCGCTCCGATTCGCTCGGCGAGCAGAAGCGCACAGGCGCGGGCACGATCTTCGTCGCCAGTGTCGAGTGCGACGATCGGGACGACATCGGCGGCCCCGATGCGCGGATGCGCCCCTTCGTGCAAGCGCAGATCGATGCGCTCGCGCGCGCAGGCGATACTCGCGAGCAGCGCCTCGATCAGCGGCGCGTCGCCGCCGACGAGCGTGAAGACGGAGCGGTTGTGATCGGGGTCGACGTGCACGTCGAGAACGTCCGCATGAGCGGCAAGGGCGCGTCGGAGATCGTCGATCGTCCGGGCATCACGCCCTTCCGAGAAGTTCGGCACCGACTCCAGCAGGTCCACCCGCGTACTCTAGAAACAGGTGAAGGCGTACTACGACCGACGCGCGCCCGAGTACGACGACTGGTGGCTCGGCCGGGGCCGGTACGCCGACCAGGTTCGTCCCGGCTGGGAGGACGACCTCCACGCGCTCGAGCTGTTCATCGCGGGCCTGCCGCCTGTTCGGACGTTGGACGTCGCCTGTGGCACCGGCTTCCTGACCAGGCACCTGCGGGGAGAGGTCGTGGCGCTCGACGCCAGCGCCCGCATGCTCGAGCTCGCGGCCGAGCAGGCGCCGAACGCGCGTCGTGTGCAAGGGGATGCGCTCGATCTTCCGTTCCCAGACCACTCATTCGACCGGGTGTTCACGAGTTACTTCTACTGCCATCTAGAACCGCCGCAGCGCGAGCGCTTCGTCGACGAGGCCCGACGGGTCGCTCCCGAGCTCGTCGTGGTCGGCTCCGTTCGTCATGAGGGCGACCCCGCCTCCGCCTTCGTCGAGCGCCGCTTGCAGGACGGATCGACCTGGACCGTCTTCAAGCGGGTCTTCGACGGTTCTGACCTGGCAGGCGAGCTCGGAGGGGAGATCGTCTTCACGAGCGCGTGGTTCCTCGTCGTGCGGGCGTGAACCGACGACGGTCGTCGTACAGATCGCTGCTCTCGCTCGAGCGCGACCTCGCAACGTGCCGGGCCTGCACCGAGGCCGGTTATCCGCTGGAGTCGATGCCCGTCAGGAACGAGCAGTTCGGTCAGCGCGCGTACATGTACGGCCAGGCTCCCGGCGTCGTGGAGGGCCTCGAGGGCCGGCCCTGGCGGGGTCGTGCCGGGCAGAGGCTGCGCGACTGGCTCGACCTCGGCGAGGACGAGTTCTACGCGACGTTCTACTGCGCTTCGGTGACCCGCTGCTATCCCGGCCGGACGCGATCCGGGCGCGGCGACCGCGCGCCCACTCCCGCCGAGCGCGAGCTCTGCGCCTTCTGGCGCGATTGGGAGCTTCGTTTGCTCCAACCGGCGCTGATCGTGGCCGTCGGCGGGCTCGCGATCAAGGCGCTGCTCGGTCTCTCGGGCCTGGCGGGGTGTGTCGGACGGAGGTACGAGCTGGACGGCGTGGTCGTCGTGCCGCTGCCGCATCCTTCCGGCGCGAGCAGCTGGCTCAACTCCCCGCCCAACCGCGAGCTGACCGCGCGGGCCGTGCGCCTCGTCCAGTCCGAGCTGGCGCGTCTATAGCGGCAACGGCCGTCGCTAGATTTCGGGAGTGAAAGAGCACAGCGAGACCCCGTACCGGGCGACGTTCGCACGTCTGCTCGGTTTCCTTCGCCCGTACAAGGTCTCGCTCGTCGTCTCGATCGTCCTCGCGGTCGCCTCACAGGGAGCGCAGATCGCGCTCGTCTGGGTGACGAAGCACGTCATCGACGACGCGATCACCCCGCACGACTCCGGCAAGCTATGGATGTTCGTCTGGACGATCATCGGGCTCGGCGCTCTGCGCGCCGCGTTGATGGCGGGACGGCGCCTGATCTCGGGGAAGCAGGCGCTCGCCGTCGAGATGGACCTGCGCCAGGGCCTCTACGCGCATCTCGTCCGGCTGTCGTTCGGTTTCTACGACCGGCATCAGACGGGGCAGCTGATGTCGCGCGCGACGGTCGATCTGCAAGGAGTGCGCTTCTTCCTCGGCTACGGGCTCATCTTCTTCTTCCAGAACGCCCTCACCGTGGTCTCCGTGACGGCTGTCCTCTTCTTCTTCGAGTGGCGGCTGGCGCTGATCGCGCTCGCCATCACGCCCGTGCTCGTCGTGGTCGCGTACCGCTACAGCCATGTCGCACACCCGACGCTGCGCGACGTGCAGCAGAAGCTGGCCGACGTCGCGACCGTCGCCGAGGAGAACATCGTCGGCGTCCACGTCGTCAAATCCTTCGCGCAGGAGCCGCAGGAGGAGCGCAAGTTCAGCGACCGGTCCGAGGCCGTCTTCCAGCAGACGCTGCGAGCGAACCGACAGCGTGCTCTCTACGTCCCCTTCATCTCCTGGGTCCCGCTGCTCGCGCAGGGCGCGGTCCTGCTCGTAGGAGCGAGGATGGTGGCGCACGGCACCCTGACCGTGGGCGCATTCGTCGCCTTCAACCTCTACCTCGGCATGCTGATCATGCCGCTCCGGTCGCTCGGAATGTGGGTCGGCCAGGCGCAGCGCGCGACCGCTTCGGGAGAGCGCATCTTCCAGGTGCTGGACGAGCCGGAAGAGATCTCCGACCGGGCCGACGCCGAAGCGTTGCCCTCGGGCGCGGGGCGCCTGAGCTTCGAGGGCGTCTCGTTCGAGTATTTGGAAGGGCGGCCGGTCCTGCAGGACATCGACCTCGAGGTCGCCCCGGGAAGGACGGTCGCGCTGATCGGGCATACCGGATCCGGAAAGACGACGCTGACCTCGCTCGTCCCTCGCTTCTACGACGTCACCGCCGGCCGCGTGAGGATCGACGGCG
>DATDDZ010000148.1:0-6112 GCA_036523555.1 Gaiellaceae bacterium | reverse complement strand
ACGCCCAGTGCCTGGAGCGGATCGGGCCGCTGGCGATCGAGGAGTACGAGCGTGTCCGCTCCGACGCCAGGCGGTTCATCGTCGCCACGGGCCACGACGCGCCGGAAGTCGAGCGCGTCGTGGAGAGGAAGACGACCTACTGGATCGTCGAGAAGAACGAAGGTGTTGCTGCCGAGGTCGTCGAGGAGCGGGATCTCAGAAGCTAGGAGAGTTCGCCGAGCGAGAGCGGCGGGCCGAGGATGTCGCAGCCGTAGCCTGCGAACAGGCGCACCAGCTCGTCCATCGGCGGCATGACCGCATCGGTCGGTTGCTCGGCGCCGGTGACGGGAACACCCAAAGAGACGAAGAGCTCTTCCACCCCTCCGGGACTGGCCGTGACGAGCATGCGGGCGCGATCCGAGCGCACGACGTAGGCGTGAGGGATGCCGCGCGGGCCGAAGAGGAAGTCGCCGGCATCGAGGTCGATCCGCTCCTCGCCCACGAGGACAGTGACCTCACCCTCGAGGACGTAGAACGTCTCGTCCTCGTCGTGGTGGACATGGAGGGGGGGTCCGCTGCCACGCGGGTCGTCGGTCTCGATCTGCGAAAAAGCGTGGCCGGTCTCTGCGCCGCCTGCCTTGACGGTGACGCGGCCGCTCTTCCACCAGACGTTGGCGAGGCCTTCGCCGAACGCGACGCGGTACGGCTTGGTGATCGTCTCGGTCATGTCTTCCTCCTCCTTCAGGGTTGTCGTGCTTGCCGGAGAGATTGGCCTGAGTTATCTATTCCTGCAAGGAAGAGATGTAATCGGTAACATGCCTCTTAGGAATGGAGTTGAAACAGCTTCGCGTCTTGCAGGCGGTCGGCGAAGCCGGCTCCTTCTCCGCAGCCGCCGACCGGCTCGACTACACGCAGCCGGCGGTGTCGAAGATCGTCGCGACCCTGGAACGTCAACTGGGAACGACCCTGGTCGACCGCGGCATTCGTCCTCTCCGGCTGACCGAAGCCGGGAGCGCGCTGGCCCGCAGGGCCGGCGCGGCCTTCGAGCAGATCGCGGCCGCCGAGCTCGAGGTGGAAGCGATCGCCAACCTATCGGCCGGCAGCCTCCGGGTCGGAACGTTCTCCAGCGCGGGTGCCGCGATGGTCGTCGACGCACTACGCGTGTTCCGGAAGACCAACCCCGGTGTCGAGGTCTCGATCACCGAGATCGGGATGCCGTCCGCGCTCACCCGTTCGCTTCGCCGCGGCGACCTCGATCTCGGTGTCTCGTTCGACTACCCGGAAATCGGCGACACGTTCGGCGACGACCTCGACCTCCAACACCTCCTGGACGATCCTTTCGATGTCGTCGTGCCGCGCGGCCACAGGCTCGAGCGCAAGCGGTCGATCCGCTTCGCCGACCTGGGCGGAGAGAATTGGCTGCTGGGAGACTTCGGCGCTGACAGCCCCAGCTTTCGCATGATCGACCGCCGCTGCCGCGACGCGGGCTTCGACCCGCACGTCGCCTATCGCGTCAACGACTGCCAGATGGCCCAGGCGCTCGTCGCCGCCGGAGAAGGGATCGCCCTCCTGCCACGGCTGATGCTCCGGCCGGCAAACCCGGGGGTCGCGATCCGGCCACTCGCGACCGACCCGCCGATGCGGCGGGTGTCGGCGCTTCGCCTGTCGACGAGGTATCTGACCCCTGCCACCGAGCGCTTCCTCGCCCTGCTCGTTACGGCCAGCGCCGATCACGCCGGAACGACTGCGCGGACGGCCACGTGATCCTCGCAATCGATCAAGGGACGACCGGAACGACATGCCTCGTCGTCGACGACGAGCTGCGGATTCGCGGCCGCGGCTATCGCGAGCTCTCCCAGCATTACCCGCAGCCGGGCTGGGTCGAGCACGACCCGGAGGAGATCTGGCAGGGAGTGCTCGGCGCTGCAGAGGGCGCGCTACGACATGCCAGGGTCAGGCCCCGCGCTCTGCGCGCCATCGGAATCGCGAACCAGCGTGAGACGACGTTGGTCTGGGAACGGGCAACCGGACGGCCGCTGGCGCCGGCAATCGTCTGGCAGGACCGGCGGACCGCCGAGCGTTGTCGCGAGCTCCCCGGCGACCTCATCCGGAAGCGCACCGGTCTCGTGCCCGACCCGTACTTCTCAGCGACAAAGCTGGAGTGGTTGCTGGGGCGGTCGGAGTTGCCCACGCGCGAGATCGCGTTCGGCACGGTCGACTCATGGCTCGTCTGGCGCCTCACGAACGGGCACGCTCACGTCACCGACACGACGAACGCCTCGCGCACGATGCTCCTCGACCTCGACTCACTTTCGTGGGACACCGATCTGCTGCGCGTGTTCGGAATCGATCCCTCGGTACTGCCGCGTGTGGTCTCGTCTTCGGAGGTCGTCGCAGAGGGCGAGCTGCTCGGGGCGACTCTTCCGATCGCGGGCATCGCCGGAGATCAGCAGGCGGCGCTCGTCGGCCACGGCTGTTTCGCCCGTGGTGAGGCGAAGGCGACGTACGGCACGGGCAGTTTCGTGCTCGTTCACGCCGGCCTGAAGCGGGAGGCGCCGCCGGCCGGACTGCTCGAGACCGCGGCCGCGCCTCGGGGTTATGCGCTCGAAGGCGCCGTCCTGGTGAGCGGTGCGGCGTTGCAGTGGCTCCGCGACGGGCTCGGCATCCTTGCCGACGCCGCCGACAGCGAGGCGCTTGCCCGGCAGGTCGATTCGACGGACGGCGTCTACTTCGTCCCCGCGCTGACCGGGCTCGGCTCTCCGCACTGGCGACCGGATGCGCGCGGGGTCATCAGCGGGATCACGCGGGGGACGACGCGCGCCCATCTCGTCCGCGCTGCGCTCGAGGCGATCGCCTTCCAGGTCGCCGATGTGCTCGACGCGTTTCCCAGCCGGGTCGAGGTGTTGCGGGCCGACGGCGGCGCGAGCGCGAACGCCTTCCTTATGCAGCTCCAGGCCGACCTGCTCGGGTGTCGGGTCGAGGTCGCCGCGGAACGGGAGACGACAGGCCTCGGCGCCGGCGTGCTCGCGGGCCGCGCTGTTGGCCTCTGGCCCGACGAGCAGTCGGTGCGCTCTCGGCTTCGACACGGCGCGGCGTTCGAGCCGTCCGGCGACCCACAGAAGCTCGAACGCCTGAGAGCCGAGTGGCGACTCGCCGTCAGACGCGCTCTCGTTCGCTGACGCTCGCAGTAGGATCACGGTCGGCCATCACCCCGAGTAGGAGAAACGACATGCATGCACGTGTCACGTCCCTGAGCGGCTCGCCCGACGGAGTCGACGCCGGTATCGCCGACTTCAAGGAGAAGATCGTTCCCTTCACGCACGAGCAGGGCGGCAAGGGCGGGATCTTGCTCGTCGACCGTCAGACCGGACACGCCCTTGCGATCACGCTCTGGGAGGACGAGCAGGCGTTGAGCGCGAGCGACGCACGTGCCAACGAACTGCGGGCGAACGTGGCCGAAGGTATGCAGGCGACGGCCCAGCCGACAGTTGACCGCTACGAGGTCGCGGTCTTCGAGACCTAGGTCAGCGCAACGGCACCTGGAGCGAGCCGCCCGGCACGCGGCGGTAGACCGCGAAGAAGTCTCTGTCGTCCGGCCTGAGGTACCGGCTCGACGACTGCTGGACGTTCGGGACGACCTTGGTCGGTGTGAGCCCTCCGGCGTGTCGATAGGTGATCAAGCTCGGCCACTCGGCGTTGATGTCGAGCTCCATCGCACGGACGGCGCCCGCGTGCACGAGGATCTCCGCCAGCGTCCGGACGGTCTGGAAAGGTGCAGCGACGTAGATGAGGTTGCCGCGCCGGTCGATCCCGACGGCGGAGCGCCAGACGAGGATGGCATTCCCGAGCGTGGCGCCCCACTCACGCCCGCCTGACAGATTCGCCGTGGGCCTGCCGTGGTCGACGATCAACGGGAGGTTCTGGCGCGCGAGCACGACGTCCGGGCCGGCCGTCGAGCCGCCGCGCCAGGAGAGGACGTCGACGCGGCCGGTCGCGTACTCGACGAGCGTCGCTTTCCCAGGCCGTAGCGGCGTGAGGGTCTGCCCGCCGACGGCGAAGCCGCCGTGCCCGTCGCGGTAGGTGAAGCCGCTGTTGAAGGTCGCGAGCAGACGCCAGCGTTCGCCGTACGGGACCTGCATCGGGCCGCGGGGCAGGCTCGAAGGAGGCTCGTAGCGCCCGGGGTAGAGCGCGAGCTGGGTTCTCGCATGGTCGATCCAGGCGACGTATACGACCACGCGCGGATACGTGGCGCTGGGCCGGAAGGTGGTCACGAGCACCGGCGGGGAGCCGCTGATCGGGGCGCCGACGGATCGCCACACGCCCTCCCCGGGGAGCGCGGGCCTCAGCAGCGGCCGGATGCGGGCCGGTCGGGCCCGCGTCTTCCTCGCGGCGGCAATGCCGACCGCAGGGAGCTTGCGGAGCGACGGCCCGCCCCTCGAGGGAGCGGTCCAGCGGTAGTAGAGGTTCTCCACGTCGTTGACCAGCCACGCTCCGCCGTTCGCGCGAAGCCACTCGACGGAGCGCACGCCGAGCGGGAGGCTCGACGGGCGCAACATCGCGGACACGTACGAGAAGAGGATGACCGTGAGGAAGACCCCGCAGGCCGTCGCGAGCAGCCTGCGCCGGCGCACCCGCCTGAGGACCCTCCGCTTCTGCTCGCGTCGCTCGCGGAGTTGCGCGGCGCTGTAGAGGGCCGGTCCCGACGCCACGCCGCCGGATTCTCCTGACGGCTCGTGAGAGGACGATGAGAAGGCCCCTTCTCATCCCCTTCTCATCTCGGTTTGCTGGATTTGCGGCGTGGAAGCGCGACAGGGAATTTCCCCGCGGCCTCTTCGGCTGCTCTGGGTCAGCCGCCGACTGCTCGCCGGTGGCACGGAGGGGAACCGGCGGTTGACCGCGATGACGGCCACCATGCTGCTCGCTCTGCTCGCCGGTGTGGCTGTCCGGCAGCTGCTCGTCGCCGGGGTCTGGTCGCCGGCGTGACCCTCGCGATCGCGAGGCTGCCGCTCGCGCACGCGTGGGCGAGATGAGCCGGCCGAAGCATGCGGCGCGGAAGCGCCGGAGAGCCCTCCGGCGGGAGAGAGACGAAGGACGTCTCGCTCTCGCGCGGCATCGCCGACGGCTCGCCAAGACGTTGCTCGGCGCGGGTGCGGTCGCCGGATTCGTCATCTGGATGATGCTCGCCCGGGCGA
Source organism: Gaiellaceae bacterium (assembly GCA_036523555.1). Taxonomy (GTDB): domain Bacteria; phylum Actinomycetota; class Thermoleophilia; order Gaiellales; family Gaiellaceae; genus 3-1-20CM-4-69-9. The sequence goes on along the minus strand of DATDDZ010000148.1, from coordinate 941 downwards.
CCTATGCAGGGCACGCGAAGCATCCGGTGAGAGCACTTTCGATACCACAGCCGCTGTACCAGGTCGTCCGCCGAAACCTGCTCCAGGCCGGCATCGTCGCTCCGGCCACCGCGCCGCCCGACGCGACCACCAGCACGTCGTGAGTCGACACTGCTTCGATGCCATGGGCTGCGAGGTCGTGCTCGGCGATGTCCAGGCGACCGCGGCGCGAGCCGTCGAAGAGCTCTTCGGGAGGCGAGAGCGCGTATTCAGCCGCTTCATCGCAGACAGCGAGTTGAATCGCGTGAACCGCGCCGCCGGCCGCCCGGTGGAGACCTCGCAGGAGTTCGCGGCGATGCTTCGCATCGCGCTCGACGCGGCAGCGGACAGCGACGGGCTCGTCGACCCGACTCTCGGCGCGGCGCTCGTCGCCGCCGGCTACGACGCAGACCTGGCGCTCCTACGCGACGACGGGACACAAGCGCACGGAGGACCGCCGGGGCGCTGGCGCAGCGTCCGCTTGATCGGCCGGCACGTCTTCGTCCCGGCCGGAGTCGAGCTCGACCTCAACGGCGTCGTCAAAGGAGCGACCGTCGACGACGCACTGACGTTGATCGGCGGCCGCGGCTGGGTCTCAGCAGGAGGTGACCTCGCGGCTCGCCACGGCGTGGTCGTCTCGCTGCCCCAAGGTGGAACCGCGCGGCTCGAACGTGGCGCCCTGGCGACCAGCGGCACGGACCGCCGCCGGTGGACCCGCGCCGGCCAGGTTCAGCACCACCTCATCGACCCTCGTACGGGCGCGCCCGCGAGCTCACCGTGGCGATACGTGACCGCCTGCGCCGCGACCTGCGTCGGTGCCGACGTCGCGGCGAAGATCGGCTTCCTGCGGGGTGACGACGGGCCGGAGTGGCTCGACGCGCGGAGAATCCCCGCTCGGTTCGTGACAACAGAGGGAGCAGTGC
>DATDDZ010000147.1:0-2324 GCA_036523555.1 Gaiellaceae bacterium | reverse complement strand
ACCGCACGCAGATCGCGCCGGTCGTCCCGTCGATGCTGTATCTCCTGCTCGCCGAGCCACTGGAGGACTACGACCTCTCCGAGCTGCGCTTCGTCGCCTCGGGCGCGGCACCCCTGACGCCGGACGCGACGGCCGAGCTCGAGCGCCGCGTGCCCGGCGTCGCGATCCGCGAGGGCTACGGACTGACCGAGACCTCCGCCCTCGCCACCACCAATCCCCCGGGACGCATCCGGCGCGGCACGGTCGGCCTGGCCGTGCCCGGTACGGAGATCCGCGTCGTCGACGACGACGGCCAGGACCTGCCCACGGGAGAGCCGGGCGAGGTCTGCATCCGGTCGGATCTCGTCATGTCCGGCTACTGGGACGACGCCGGGCTGACGACGGCAACGCTGCGGGACGGCTGGCTGCACACGGGTGACGTCGGCCGCCTCGACGCCGACGGCTACCTGTCGATCGTCGACCGGAAGAAGGACCTCATCCTCCGCGGGGGCTTCAACGTCTATCCGCGCGACATCGAGGAGGCGCTCGTCGAGCACCCGGCCATCTCGGGGGCGTGCGTGGTCGGCCGCCCGGACCCGGTGCATGGCGAGGAGGTGATCGCGTTCGTTACGCTCGCTCCAGGAGTGGAGGCGTCGGTCGAGGAGCTGCTCGCCTTCGGCAAGGCGCGCCTGGGCGGCTACAAGTACCCACGTCAGCTGACCGTCCTCGAGTCCCTGCCGCTGACTCCGGTGGGCAAGGTCGACCGGACGGCACTGCGCGGGCTCCTCACCGTCGAAGGAGGTGTGGGATGACGACAGCACTGACGATCGCGGAGCTCGAGCAATCCGGCGAGCGCGATCTCGGGACGAGCGAGTGGCATGCGATCGACCAGGAGCGCATCAACCTGTTCGCGGAGGCAACCGGCGACCACCAGTGGATCCACGTCGATCCCGAGGCGGCGGCGAAGGGGCCGTTCGGCGGCACCGTGGCTCACGGGTATCTGACCCTGTCTCTCCTCCCGATGCTGCTGAGCGAGGTCATCTCGGTCACGGATTCCCGGATGGGCGTCAACTACGGCACCGAGAAGATCCGGTTCACGGCGCCCGTCCCGGTCGGGTCGCGCGTGCGCCTGCATGCAAGGCTGCTCCGCAGCGAGCGGCGAGGCCCGAACCTCGTCTACTACGTCGGCGTGCAGATCGAGGTCGACGGCCAGGAGAAGCCGGCACTCGTCGGCGAGGTCGTGTATCTCGCGGCGGGAGGGCCGGATGCCTGAGGCCGTGATCGTCTCGGCCGCGCGGACGCCGATCGGCCGCGCACGAAAGGGGTCGCTCGTCGACGCCCGCCCCGACGACCTCGTCGCTTTCGCGATCGACGCCGCGCTGGACAAGATCCCCGAGCTCGACCGGACAGAGATCGTGGACGTGATGGTCGGCTGCGGCTTTCCGCAGGAGCGGCAGGGCATGAACCTCGGCCGGCGAGCAGCCCTCCTCGCCGGGCTGCCGGAGACGGTGCCGGGAACGACGGTCAACCGCTTCTGCGCTTCCAGCCTGCAGACGATCCGGATGGCCTTCCACGCGATCAAGGCCGGCGAAGGCGACGTGTTCGTCGCCGCCGGTGTGGAATCGATCTCCCAGGTCGACGGCTATCCCAAGGACGCCGAGGAGCTGCATCCGAAACTGTTCGGCGACGACGCGCCGATCGCCAACGTCTACATCCCGATGGGGATGACGGCCGAGAACGTGGCCGAGCGCTGGGACGTCTTGCGGGAGGACATGGACAGCTTCGCCCAGCGCTCGCAGGAGCGCGCCGTGGCAGCTCAGGACTCCGGGTTCTTCGACCGGGAAGTGACGCCCTGGGACGGCGTTGCCAGGGACGACGGGCCGCGGCGCGGCTCGACGCTGGAGGCGCTCGCGGCGCTCGAGCCGGCGTTCAAGCCGGGCGGGAAGGTGACCGCGGGGAACTCATGCCCGCTCAACGACGGTGCCGCTGCGGTCGTCGTCATGAGCGAGACGCGCGCGGGCGAGCTCGGCATCGCGCCTCGGGCCCGGATCATCGCGTCCTCCGTCTCCGGCGTCGAGCCCGAGATCATGGGCGTCGGCCCGATCGACGCGGTGCGCAAGGTGCTGAAGCTTGCCGGCATGACCATCGACGACGTCGAGGTGATGGAGCTGAACGAGGCGTTCGCGGCGCAGGTGCTGCCGGTGTGCCGCGAGCTCGGCGTCGACCCGTTCGGTGAGAAGCTGAACCCTCACGGCGGCGCGATCGCGCTCGGGCATCCGTACGGCATGACGGGCGCCCGCATCATGTGCACGCTGCTCAACGACCTCGATGCGATCGACGGGACG
>DATDDZ010000146.1:0-3114 GCA_036523555.1 Gaiellaceae bacterium | reverse complement strand
GCGGGCCGAGGCCGTTGCCGCCTCGCCTCGCGCGCAGCCTCGGCAGAAGCGGCGGCGTCGAAGTCGTCGAGGTGGTCGAGGACGGTCCCGCCGCCCGCGCAGGCCTCCGTCCCGAAGATCTCATCGTCGAGCTCGACGGGGCCCCGATCGAGGGGATGGACGAGCTTCAGCGGATCGTCGTCGGTGACCTCATCGGGCGCAGCGTGCCCGCTGTGATCATCCGGGAAGGCCGTGAGCGCGAGCTCGAGCTCGTCCCTGAAGAGCTCGACGCCTGACCTGCTCCCGACGCTTCGCGCTCTACGGCGCGTGACCCTCGTGGCGGACCAGCTCGAACACGACCTGGGCGACCAGCACTGAGGCCAACAGCAGAAGCACGGCCGTCGGTGAGAAATCGAGCGGGACGAGCAGCAGCGCGAACGCTGCCGTCGCGAGCCGCAGGTACACGTCGGCGTTGAGCCGGCCCGACGAGGCGACGGCGGCCATGACCGCGAGCCCCACCATGGTCATCGCGAGGCCGGCGGACAACAGCCACGCAGTGCCATCGTAGCGATCGTCGCCGCCGGCGGCGAGGATCGCCACCTTCACTCCCGCGCCGAGCGCCGCCAGGCCCGCGACGACCAGGAATTGCACGTACGTGTAGACGAGCCCACCGACGATGCCACCGGCGGTCACGGTGTCCTCGCTCACGAAGTCGAAGTAGATCCACCACAGGGCCGCGGCGGTGAGAAAGCCGGCGATCGCGGCCCCGGCCGACCCTGCGTCCCAGCTGACCTTCGACACGCCGACCACGACGGCGAGCACGGACTCGCCGAGGACGATCAGAGTCAGGAGCCCGAACCGCTCCGGGATGTGGCGGGGATGGATCGGCGCCTGAGGAATCTGGCGCCAGGCGAGGATCGGCGCGCCGAGCTCGAACACGAGCGCGCAACCCCAGAGGACGTAGCTCCACGGTCTCGGCAGAGCGAGTGAGACGAGCCAGATCACGACCGCCGCCCCGAAGCAGACGAGAAAGGTCGTGGCGAGCGCCCGGGCCTCGGGAACGTGCCGCCTCGCCCGCGCGTAGAGCACGAGCAGAACGACGCGCACACCCACGTAGGCGAGCGGGAACGCCGACGTCCTGCCTTCGAACACTCCGGGCACGGTCGTTGCGAGCACGGCGACACCGAACATCGCGAGGAGCGTGAGGAGACGGTACGGCAGGTCGTCGGTGTCGAAGCGGTTCGCGTAGAAGGTGAAGCCGGTCCACGCCCACCACACCGGCACGAACAGACCGATGAACTCGAAGAAGCGTCCGGTGGTCGGCTGGGCGGTCAGAGCGTTGGCGAGCTGGCTGACCGCCGCGACGAAGACGAGGTCGAAGAAGAGCTCGAGCCACGTCGCCCGCCGATCTTCCTGCCCGTCCAGCTCGTCGGCGGCGAGCGTGCGCAGACGGGGCGGCTCGAGGAAGCGGGAGAACCCGGACATGGCCGCGTCGCAGGCGACCGGCTAGCGGCCCTTGAAGTGGGGCGCGCGCTTCTCGACGAACGCGGCCAGGCCCTCCTCTGCGTCCTCCGAGGCCCGGGCGAGGAAGAAGGACCGCCGCTCGAAGTCGATCCCCGCGGTCAGCGGCGTTTCGAAGGCCTGGTCGACCGCCTCCTTCGCGAGCCTCACCGACACGGGGCTCCGGGCGGCGATCTCGCGGGCGACGCGCTTTGCCTCGTCGAGCCAGGCCTCACGCGCAACGAGCCGCGCGACGAGGCCGAGATCGCGCGCCTCAACGGCGGTCAGAACGCGGCCCGTGAGGATCATGTCCATCGCCACGGCCTTGCCGACGGCCCTGGTCAGACGCTGCGTGCCCCCGGCGCCCGGCATGACGCCGAGGTTGATCTCGGGCTGGCCGAACCGGGCCGACTCGGACGCGACGATCACGTCGCAGGCCATCGCGAGCTCGCAGCCGCCGCCGAGGCAGAAGCCCGAGACCGCCGCGACGAGAGGCGTGCGGAGCGTCCGGATCGCGTCCCAGCGGTCGATGCGGCGATCCCGGTAGAGCGAGACCGGCGTGCCCGCGGCCAGCTCGGTGATGTCGGCACCGGCGGCGAAAGCACGCTCGTTGCCGCCGAGCACGATGCAGCGCACGTCGTCGACAGCGTCGAGGTCACGGAGCGCCGCGACGAGCTCGTCCATCAGCGCACCGGAGAGCGCGTTCAGCTGCCGCGGCCGGTCGAGGAGCACGACCGCGATCGGGTCGTCGCGCTCTACCTGGACGAGCGGTCCAGAAATGCCTTCACCGCCTCCTGTGCCTCGTCGCCGAGCATCGAGAGCGCCAACCAGTCGCGGGCGTGGTTCACCGTCTCGTGCCAGGAGAGGTCGCGCCAGAAGTTGAGCTGCTGCTTTGCGTAGCGCGTCGTCTGCGGGAGCTTCGCCGCGAGCTTGGCGACCACCTCGTCGACCTTCGCGTCCAGCTCCTCCGCGGGCACGACCCAGTTGACGAGGCCCCACTCCGCTGCTCTCGCCGCGGGGATCTCCTCGCACATGAGGATGATCTCCCGTGCCCGGCGGTCACCCGCGAAGACCGGCAGCCACTGCGTCGCTCCGCCGGCGGGCACCGAGCCGTGCTCAAGACCGACGTGCCTGATGAACGCAGCGTCGACCATGACCGCGAGATCACAGGCCATCTGGAGCTCGTTGCCTCCTCCGACCGCAATGCCGTTGATACGGGCGAGCGTCGGCTTGCCGATCTCTCGCATACGGTCGTGCGCGTCCTTGAAAGCCCCGAACCACTTCCAGTACTCCCGCGGCTTGCCGAGGTAATCGGCCGACCAAGCCTTCAGGTCGGCGCCGACGCAGAACGCGCGGCCGCGACCGGTCAGGACGACGACACGGATCTCGTCGTCCCACGATGCGTCCTCGCACGCCCGCGCCAGCTCACGCAGCATCCTGAAGTCGAACGCGTTCAGCACCTCGGGGCGATTCAGCGTGATCGTGGCGCGCGGCGGCGCCTTCTCGTAGACGATCGCCTCGAAGCCGAGCTCGTCCGGCGCGCTCGGCCGCGGATGCGTCGGCTCAGCCAACGTCGGCGAACATAACGCTGAACCGGCCGCCCATCTCCATCGCGTCCTTGCCGGTCGCCATGAA
>DATDDZ010000145.1:0-2749 GCA_036523555.1 Gaiellaceae bacterium | reverse complement strand
GGCGCTCGGCTGCTACGGGCTCACCGAGCCGGGGTCGGGCTCGGATCCTGCGAGCCTCGTCACGCGGGCGGAGCGTGACGGCGACGACTGGGTCATCTCCGGCTCGAAGATCTTCATCACGCTCGGCTCCTGGGCCGGCCTTGCACTCGTCTTCGCGCGGAGCGGCGGCGAGGGGGCAAGAGGGCTGACGTGCTTCCTGGTGCCGACCTCGAGCGCGGGCTTCTCGGCGACGCCGATCAAGGGCAAGCTCGGCCTGCGCGCGCAGGACACGGCCGAGCTCTTCCTCGACGGCGTCCGCGTTCCGGACGTCAACAGGCTCGGAGGCGAGGGAGACGGCTTCAAGGTCGCGATGTCGGCGCTCGACAACGGACGCATCTCGCTCGCGGCCGGTGCCGTCGGCTGCGCGCAAGGCTGCCTGGACGCAAGCGTCGCCTACGCGAGCGAGCGGCGTCAGTTCGGGAAGTCGATCGGCTCGTTCCAGCTCGTGCAGGAGCTGATTGCGGACATGGCCGTCGAGGTCGAGGCGGCGCGCCTCCTGACCTGGCGTGCCGCGACGGTCGCCGACAGCGGTGAGCGCCACACGCTCGAGTCGTCGATCGCGAAGTACTACGCCAGCGAGGTCGCGGTGCGGGCGGCCAACGCCGCGGTGCAGGTGCACGGCGGCTACGGCTACGTCGACGAGTATCCCGTCGGCAAGTACCTCCGCGACGCGCGGGTGACCACGCTGTACGAGGGGACGAGCCAGATCCAGAAGCTCATCATCGGTCGTGCGCTCACCGGAGAGAGCGCCTTCGTCTAAGGAGTCGCGAATGCCCAAGCTGGACGGAAAGGTCGCAATCGTCACCGGCGCCGGACGCGGCATCGGCCGCGAGCACTCGCTCGCGCTTGCTCGTGCGGGCGCGCGGGTGGTCGTGAACGACCTCGGCGTCTCGCTCGCGGGCGAGGCTGCTGGCGACTCCCCCGGCGCGCAGGTGGTCGAGGAGATCCGCGACGCCGGCGGCGAGGCGGTCGCGAACGGGGAGAACGTGGCCGACTTCACCGGAGCCAAACGACTCGTCGAGCAGGCGGTCGAGACGTTCGGCCGGCTCGACATCCTCGTCAACAACGCGGGAATCCTCCGCGACCGCATGCTCGTCAACATGGAGGAGGGCGAGTGGGACGCGGTGATCGAGGTGCACCTCAAGGGGCACTTCGCGCCCACTCACCACGCTGCTGCGTACTGGCGCGACCGCTCGAAGGCGGGCGACGAGGTCAGGGCGCGCGTGATCAACACGTCGAGCCCGTCCGGTGTCTTCGGCAACGTGGGCCAGGCCAACTACGGAGCGGCCAAGGCCGGCATCGTCGGCTTCACGCTGATCGCGGCGCAGGAGCTCGGCCGGTACGGCGTGACCGTCAACTGCCTTGCGCCGAACGCGCGGACGCGGATGACCGAGGCCGCCTTCGGCGACATCCCGCGGCCGGACGGCGGCTTCGACCCCGCCGACCCCGCGAACAACTCGCCGATCGTGGTCGCGCTCTGCGCGGACGAAGCCCAGGAGATCACCGGCCAGGTCTTCTTCGTCTACGGCGGCTCCGTCAACGTGCTGCGCGGCTGGGAGGCGGGTGAGCTGTTCTCGAGCGAGGAACGCTGGGATCCGGACGAGCTGCTCGACGCGCTGCGTGAGCGCTTTCCGGGCGGAGCGGCGCCGGCGGGAATGCTCGCGTCGATGCAGCAGGCCGGCGGGCAGTCGATGCGCACCCTGTGACGAGCGTCGGGCCGCGGAACCTCGCTCGCCTCGCCGAGGAGGCGATGGACCGGCGGGGCGACTACAGCTCACTGTGTTTCGAGGGCCGCTGGCACGGTTCGGAGGAGCTCCACGAGCGCGGCAAGCGGCTCGGCTCTGTCCTCGTCGGGCTCGGGGTCGTGCCGGGCGACCGGGTCGTCGTCATGGCGGAAAACTCGCCCGACGTGCCCGTCGCCTATCACGCGATCTCGCGAGCCGGCGCGGTGATCACGCCGGCGATCTTCCTCCTGACCGTCGACGAGCTGCGCCGGATCCTGCTCGACTCCGGCGCATCGGTCGTGCTCGCCTCGCCTCACTTCCGCGACGTCGTCGACGCCGCCGCGGAGGGTGTCGACACGGTGCGGCACGTGCTCAGCCTCGAGGACGCGGCGAGCGCCGACTCCGACCCTCTGCCGATCGTGCCGCGCGCGGACGACGATCTCGCGGCGCTCGTCTACACGGGCGGCACGACCGGGCGCTCGAAGGGGGTCATGCTCACGCACGCCAACCTCTGGGAGGCGGGCCGCCACGCGAGCGACGTCGGGCACGTTCCCGGCATCGTCCGCTCGCTCACCTGCCTGCCTCTGTCCCACTCGTACGGGCTGCTGGTGCTCGGCGTCGGGATGCACTCGCCAGAGCCGCCGGAGTCCGTGCTGATGCGGTGGTTCGACGCTGGATCGTGGCTCGAGCTCGCGCAGGAGCACCGCACGCAGATCGCACCGGTCGTCCCCTCGATGCTGTATCTCCTGCTCGCCGAGCCACTGGAGGACTACGACCTCGCCGAGCTGCGCTTCGTCGCCTCGGGCGCGGCACCGCTGACGCCGGACGCGATGTCCGAGCTCGAGCGCCGTGTGCCCGGCGTCGCGATCCGCGAGGGCTACGGGCTGACGGAGAGCTCCGCCCTCGCCACCACCAATCCCCCGGGACGCATCCGCAGCGGCACGGTCGGCCTGGCCGTGCCCGGCACGGAAATCCGCGTCGTCGAC
>DATDDZ010000144.1:0-20752 GCA_036523555.1 Gaiellaceae bacterium | reverse complement strand
GCAGACCGCGGACCTCTCCCGGCACACGCGCGAGGCGGACGTTCTGGTCGCGGCCGCGGGCAGTCCGGGACTGATCACCTCGGAGATGGTCAAGCCGGGAGCAGCCGTTGTCGACGTCGGCATCACGCGCACCGACGAAGGGCTTCGCGGCGACGTCGGCCCCGACGTCGCCGAGGTCGCAGGCCACCTCACGCCGGTCCCCGGCGGTGTCGGCCCGATGACGATCGCCGCTCTGCTCGGCAACGCGGTGCGAGCCGCGCGCTTCCGCGCCGGTGTGCTTGCGTTCCCTTCCATCTGAGCTACACTCCGCCCCGCTGTATCAGTAGTGGCGGCTCGGTGCCCGGGCCGTCGCATGTTTTTGAAGGAGGAAGTAGTTGGCTCAGGGCACCGTGAAGTGGTTTTCGAACGAGAAGGGCTACGGATTCATCGAGCGCGAGGGTGGAGAGGACGTCTTCGTCCATTTCTCCGCGATCGCGCAGGAGGGCTACAAGTCGCTGACCGAGGGTCAGCGGGTTGAGTTCGAGGTCGTGCAGGGCCCCAAGGGCGCTCAGGCCGCGAACGTCCAGCCTGTCTAGCTCTCCTTTCGGAACCCGATAACGAGGCCCCCGAAAGGGGGCCTCTTCTTTTGGGAGGATGCCTGCCGATGGCGATCACCAGAGAGGACGTTCTGCACGTAGCCGCGCTCGCCCGCCTCGAGCTGACCGAGGACGAGATCGCTCGGCTCGAGGTGCAGCTCAGCGACATCCTCGCGGCGGTAGGCAAGGTGTCCGAGCTCGATCTTTCGGACGTGCCGCCCACGTCGCACCCTCTCTCCGTCGTCAACGTCTTCCGCCCGGACGAGCCGCGGCCGTCGCTGCCCCTGGAGGACGTGTTTGCGAACGCGCCCGAGCGCGACGGCGACCATTTCCGGGTTCCGCCGACCGGGGTCGCCGAGTCGTGATCGACACCCTCCGGCTGACGGCGGAGGAGGCCATGGGCCTGCTCGAGCGCAAGGAAGTCTCCGGCGACGAGCTGCGCGCCGCCTATCGTGCGGCGATCGACGCCCGGGACGAGGAGCTCCACTGCTTCCTCACGCTCGTCGACTCGGACGAGAACGACGGCGTGCCGATCGCGCTCAAGGACGTGATCTCGACGAAGGGCGTGCGGACGACCGCCGGTTCGAAGATGCTCGAGAGCTACGTGCCGGTCTTCGACTCGACGGTCGCGGCGCGCTGCAAGGCAGCCGGCCTTCAGCTGCTCGGCAAGACGAACACGGACGAGTTCGCGATGGGCTCGTCGACCGAGAATTCGGCGTTCGGACCGAGCCGCAATCCCTGGGACCCCACCCGCGTCCCCGGCGGCTCCGGCGGCGGCTCCGCGGCGGCGGTGTCGGCGGGCCTGGCGCCGTGGGCGCTGGGCTCCGACACCGGCGGCTCGATCAAGCAGCCCGCTGCGTTGTGCGGGAACGTCGGCCTGCGTCCGACGTACGGCACCGTCTCGCGCTACGGCATCGTCGCCTTCGCATCGAGCCTCGACCAGGTTGGGCCCGTGACGAGGACTGTGCGCGACAACGCGCTCCTGTACGGGATCATCAGCGGCCGAGACGAGTGCGACTCGACGACCGTGGACGTCCCGCGGGTCGAGCTTCCGACGAAGGAAGATCTCGCCGGCCTCCGCATCGGGATCCCGAGGGAGCTGAACGAAGCGGAAGGAATCGAGCCGGGCGTGGCAGAAGCCGTGCGGCGCGCGATCGACCTGTGCGGGGAGCTCGGCGCAGAGGTCGGCGAGTGCGAGCTTCCGCGCTCCGTCGAGTACGGCCTGGCCTGCTACTACTTGATCGCTCCCGCCGAGGCCTCGTCGAACCTCGCGCGCTACGACGGTGTTCGCTACGCGCTGCGCCGGGAAGCCGAGGGCTACTACGAGATGGTGTCTCGTACACGCGACGCCGGGTTCGGCGACGAGCCGAAGCGGCGGATCATGCTGGGGACATACGCTCTGTCCGCCGGCTATTACGAGGCGTACTACGGCCAGGCCCAGAAGGTTCGAACGGTCATCTCGCGGGAGTTCGCCGCAGCCTTCGAGCGTTTCGACGTGCTCGTGAGCCCGACGTCGCCGACCGTTGCGTTCAAGCTCGGCGAGAAGACGGAGAACCCACTCGCGATGTATCTCGCGGACGTCCTGACGATCCCGCCGAACATGGCGGGCCTGCCGAGCCTGTCGATTCCGTGCGGGCTCTCGGAAGGGCTCCCGGTGGGCCTGCAGCTCATCGGCCCGCAGTTCTCCGAGAACGCGCTGTTTCGAACAGGCCATGCGCTCGAGCGCGCGTTCGGCTTCGACACGACGCCGGAGCGGCTGCGATGAGGGCTTTTCACGACGCCGCCGCCGACTTCGTCCTCGTAGTCGAGCGGGTCTTCGGCTCGCGGCCGCGCGTGCTCGACGGATCTCGCGCAGTCCAGATCGGCGACGTTCGGCTCTCTCTCGAAGCGGGCGAGCGGGAGCTCTGCCTCATTCGGATGCACGGCGCGCTCGAGGAGTACGTCGAGATCTTCGAGGTGCGCGGTGACATCGAGGTCGCCCTGCTCGACGCGAAGAGGAGGCTCGACCATTCCTGAGTGGGAGCCCGTCATCGGTCTCGAGATCCACGTCCAGCTGAAGACGCGGACGAAGATGTTCTGCCGGTGCGAGAACGGTTTCGGCACGAGCCCCAACTCCCAGACCTGTCCGGTGTGCCTGGCGTTTCCGGGCGCGCTGCCGACCCCGAACGAGACCGCTGTCGACTGGACGCTGAAACTGGGGCTCGCACTCGGGTGCAGCATCGCGCCGCGCGCGCTCTTCCACCGCAAGCACTACCCGTACCCGGACCTGCCGAAGGGTTACCAGATCTCTCAGTACGACGAGCCGTTGTGCGTCGAGGGCAGCTTCGTCGTTCCGGGACCGGAGGGCGACTTCGAGGTCGGGATTGTGCGCGCCCATCTCGAGGAGGACGCAGCGAAGACCATTCACGTCGGCGGCGCGACCGGGCGTATCGTCGGCGCGGCCCACTCGAACATCGATTTCAACCGCGGAGGCACGCCGCTCGTCGAGATCGTGACGAAACCGGACCTCCGCTCGGCCGAGCAGGCGAGGCGGTTCCTCCAGCTCCTCCGGCAGACGGTCGTCGAGCTCGGCATCTCCGACGCGGAGATGGAGAAGGGCCAGCTGCGTGCGGACGCGAACGTCTCGGTGCGGAAGGTGGGGGAGACCGGCCATCGTACGCGCACGGAGCTGAAGAACATGAACTCGTTCAACCACATCGGCCGTGGCATCGAGGCCGAGATCCGGCGTCAGATCGGGCTGTGGGAGTCCGGCGAGACTCTTGTCCAGGAGACGCTCGACTACGAGGTCAAGTCGGACACCGTCACGCCGCGCCGGCGCAAGGAGGAGGCCGACGACTACCGCTACTTCCCGGAGCCGGATCTCGTACCGCTCGAGCCGGAGAAGGAGAAGCTCGAGCGGCTCAGCGCGGAGCTACCCGAGCTCCCCGGCGCGCGGATCCGACGCTTCGAGCGCGATTACGGCCTGTCCTACTACGACGCGGAGGTGCTGAACGGCACGGCAGCACTCGCGGCGCTGTACGAACAGGTCGCGCTGGACGGCATCGACGCCAAGGCCGCGTCGAACGTGCTCACGAACGAGTTCTCCGCCACCGGGATCGACCCGGCCGTCGTCAACGGGGAGGAGCTCGGCAAGGTGATCGCCGCCCGGTCGACGATTCCGCGCGACGCGTTCATGCGCGCCCTCGCCGAGAGCGGCGACCCCGACTTCCGAGCCGACACCTATCTGGGCGAGACGGTCGTCGCGGACACGTCGGAGCTGGAGCCCCTCGTCGATCGCATCCTCGCCGGCAATCCCGATCAGGTCGCGTCGTACAGGGGCGGCAAGCAGGGACTGCTCGGCTACTTCGTCGGCCAGGTGATGAAGGAGACGCAGGGCAAGGCGGACCCGAAAGTCGTCAACGAGCTGCTCCTCCGCAAGCTCGCGTAGTGGGTTTGCTTCTCCCGCGTCGGGGTACGGCCACAACTCGCAACCGAAAGGAGTCGAGAAATGGCTACGTGGGTCTGGATCCTGATTGCCGCCGCGGTGGTTTGCGTCCTCGTTCTCGGTGCGACGTGGGCGTCGATGCGCACTCGCCGAACCCGAGCTCTGCAGGACCGGTTCGGCGGTGAGTACGACCGCACGGTCGACAGAGAGGGCGGTCGTCGCGGTGCCGAGCGAGAGCTGCGCGAGCGGGAGAAGCGGCACGACGAGCTCGAGCTGCAGCCCCTATCCGCGGAAGCACGGTCCGGCTATCTGCAGAGGTGGCACGCCACGCAGGGACGGTTCGTCGACGATCCCAAGGGCGCGGTCGCCGAAGCGGATCAGCTCGTCCAGCAGGTGATGAGGGACCGCGGATATCCGGTCGAGAACTTCGACCAGCAGGCGGCCGACATCTCGGTCGAGCATCCCGACCTCGTCGAGAAGTACCGGACCGCGCACGGCATCGCGATGGCGAGCGAGCGGGGCACGGCGAGTACCGAGGATCTCCGCCACTCCGTGCGGCACTACCGCGCGCTCTTCGTCGAGTTGCTGGGGGCCGACGGCGACGTCGAGAACGTCGACGACGTCTCCAGCCGGGACAGCGGTCTGGCCGACATGTCCGAGCGCGAGCGTCTCACGCGCTGAAGGGCAGGGCTCGTGGCTCGGGACTGGGGCGTCCCACTAGTCCCTCGCGGCCCAAGGACCGATTCCACCGACCCGCCCGACGGCGACGTGCAAGATGAAGCCCGGCGGCGGGTCGGGCATCGGCGGGAAGACCACCTCCGGCCCCAGGTAGACACGTGCGAGCCGTTGAAGAAGCTCCGCCGCGCCGCCTGCGGTGATGCGAGCCTGACCCTGAATCACGAGGTGCTCCTTGAGCCCGGGTGGGTGGATCCGCGTCCCCTCGAACGAGAGTGCGACACGCGGATCCCGCTCGACGTTTCGGATCTTCTGGTACCGGCCGAGATGGCCGCTGACCAACTCGTCGCCGTCGACCCCGACCCAGACACAGCTGACCTGTGGGCTCCCGTCCGCGTTGAGGGTGACGAGGTGCCCGAGTGAACCAGACTCGACCAGCTCCCGCGCGGTCTCCGGGAGGGTCGCCATGAGGCCACCTTATGTCTAGATCAAGCCGCAGGAGCGCGCGGTGTTCGGCCAGGGGTAGAACCCACGGCCGGCGCGGTGCGCCCTCTCTGCCGCCCACATCTGTTCGAGCGGGGTCCAGCGGTCCGCTGTGCCCTTGCTGTGCAGGAGCCCCGGCGCATAGATGCGCTGGAACATCAGATCCATCTGGAGCCCGCCGTAGTACCCGTTCCCGGTGTTCGAGTGCCAGCCGCCCTCGAAGCGGTGGATGCAGAGCCACTGACGCCGGTGAGGCGGGTTCTGGGCCGCGTTCCGGTTCTGGACCGCGATTCGCTTCCAGACTGCGATCTTGGCCTCGACGTCCGCAGGCGCGTCGGCCAGCTGCCGTGTGAGGCTTCGACCCATGAGCCGCTGCCAGCGCCAGGTCTCGTGGCGGAAGCGGTCGATCCGCCGCTGGATCACCCACTGAGGCTGGATCACGGACGCGGGTATCGGGCCCCCGGCCGTTCCGTCGGTCGTTGTCGGAGGCGGGTCGGGCGTCGTCCCGGCCCGGAGGCTGGTGGCCGCCGCAAGGGCAATGATGAGGGCGCAGGCGCACGCCAGCGCAAGTGTCAGTTTCGAAAGCATCTGAGGATTCCCCCCGGATCAACGCCGTCCCGCGACTGTGCCGCAGTGGGGACAGCTGGTTGTCGAGGGGTAAGACGGCCCGCTTGCGAAAGAGTTAGTACGCTCGTGCCGATCCGCACGATAGTTGCCAAGGGCGAGCAGGAGTTAGGGTCGGCTGGATGCCGCGTGCTCTCCTGCTGGCCGCGTTCTTCGCCCTCCTGCTGCTGCCGGCGGCAGGCGGGGGCGTCAGCCGGGATTACGCGGCGGTGGCGCTCAACGTTCTCCCGCCGGGCCAGTCAGGCGATCTTCGCTTTCCGCCGACGGCCTCGGACCAGCTCCGGCTCTACGACGGTCTGACGCCTCTGTTCGACCGGGTGCGGCCTGCCGATCTCGGCCGTTACTTCAAGCCGGAGGGCTTCGGCGTCACCGGGAAGGTCGTCCGGACGGAGCGTCCGCGGTCGGGACTGCGCATCCTGCGCGACCGCTGGGACGTGCCCCACGTCTACGGACGCACGCGCGCCGACGTCGAGTTCGGCGCGGGCTACGTCACCGCCGAGGACAGGTTCGTCCTCCTGGAGCTCCTCCGCGGACCTGGGAGGCTTGCCGCTCTCGACGCTCCGGGCATCGACCCGTTCGCCCTCGCGACCTCCGGGCGCCAGTTCGTGCCGAGCGCCGCGGCCGACGCGCGGCTCGACACGGAGCTCCAGCTCGTCCGGTCGACCGGCGCGAAGGGAAGGCAGCTCTACGCGGACGTGCGCTCGTACGTCTCCGGTATCAACGCCTACTACCGCAAGAACGGGCAAGGACTTCGGCCGTGGACGACCACCGACGTGATCGCCGTCGGCGCGCTCCTCGGGGCGAACCTGGGCGTCGGCGGCGGCGACGAGACGCGGCGCTCGATGTTCTACGACGCGCTGCGGAAGCGCTTCGGCGCAGCGTCACCCAAGTACTGGGACCTGCTCGCCGAGCAGCACGACCCGCAGACACCGGTGAGCGTCGACGGCGTGTTCCCGTACGACCAGGCGGCGCGGGGGCCGGGGAACGTGATCCTGGACGACGGCAGCTTCCACCCGAGCGGCTCCACCGTGCCCTCGCGGTTCCACTTCGCGAGCCCGGTCGCCGCGAGCAACGCGCTGCTCGTGTCGGCCCGCCGCTCGGCTACGAGGCACCCACTCTTCGTGGCGGGCCCGCAGGTGGGCTACGCCTATCCGGAGCTCTTCCTCGAGCTCGACCTCCACGGTGGCGGCATCGACGCGCGCGGAGCTGCCTTCCCCGGCCTCTCGTTCTACATCGAGCTCGGCCGCGGCAAGGACTACGCCTGGAGCGCTACCTCGGCGAACTCCGACATCGTCGATCACTACGTCGAGACGCTCTGCGGCGGCGACGACGTCCACTACCTCTACAACGGCACGTGCACGGCGATGACGACGCTCGATGCCGGCCTCCTCAAAGGAACCGTGACGACGCCGGACCGCGAGATCACCTTCCGCGAGACCGTGCACGGCCCGGTGCTCGGCTACGCAACCGTCGACGGTCGCCGCGTGGCGATCTCGACGAAGCGCTCGACCCGCGGGCGCGAGCTGCTCTCCGCCCTCGCCTTCCAGGATCTGAACACGAATCGCGTCCACGACGCCATGAGCTTCTTCCGGTCGATGAACCAGCTCGAGTTCACCTTCAACTGGTTCTACGCCGACAACCGCGACATCGCGATGTTCTCGAGCGGCCGGCTACCGAAACGTGCGCCGGGGGTCGCCAGCGGGCTCCCGACCGACGGCACCGGCGGCTACGAGTGGCGAGGGTTCGAGCCGCTGACGCGACACGTAAGGGGCATCAACCCGAAGAGCGGACTCATCTTGAATTGGAACAACAAGCCCGGACGCGGCTTCTCCTCGTCGGACGACACCTGGACGTTCGGCCCCGTCCAGCGCGTGCAGCTCCTCTCGCGCGCGGTGGCGGCGCGGAAGACGCACACCCTGACCACGCTCGTGGCCGCAATGAACAAGGCGGCGACCCAGGATCTGCGCGCCGTGGAGGTGCTGCCGAGCCTCGTGCGCGTTCTCGGCACCACCCCGAACGCCCGCGACCAGAAGTTGGTGGAGCTGATGACGGCCTGGGCGGCGAAGGGCGCCAGCAGGCTCGACCGGGACCTCGACGGCAAGATCGACGATCCGGGAGCGGCGATCATGGACGCCGTGTGGCCGCGCGTCGCGGACGCGCTGGTGCGGCCCACCCTCGGGCCGCTGACCGACCGGCTCAAGGCGCTCGTTCCCGTCGACGACCCGGCGAATTCCAACGGCTCCTCCTACTTCGGCGGGTGGTACGGCTACGTCGTCCGCGATCTCGCCAGTGCCACCCCGACCTTCTGCGGCGTCGCCGACGCTGCGGCCTGCCGCGACTCGCTCTGGCAGGCGGTCGACGCCGCGGGCGACCAGCTCGCGGCCGCCCAGGGGCCCGACGCGGCGACGTGGCGGGCCGACGCGACGGGGGAGCGGCTCCGCTTCGGCTTCCTGTCGAAGACGGCGCGATGGACGAACCGTCCCACCTTCCAGCAAGTGATCAGCTTCGACCGCCACAGGCCTCGCTAGGCTCAAGCCGGATGGCCGAGAAGCGGTATCTGCTCACGCCGGGCCCGACACCCGTGCCTCCCGAGGTGCTCGCCGCGCTCGCGCAACCGATGATCCACCATCGCGAACGCGATTACCGCGAGATCTACGAGCGCTGCCTGGCTCGCCTGCGCGATGTGTATCGCACCGAGCACGACGTCCTCATGTTCACGACCTCGGGAACCGGGGCGTTCGAGTCGGCCGTCGCCAACCTGACGTCGCCCGGCGACCGGCAACTCGTGCTGTCGGCCGGGAACTTCGGGGAACGGTGGGCCGGCCTGGCAAAGGCATTCGGCGCCGATCTCGTGCACGCTCGGCTCGACTGGGGCGACACGCCCGAGCCGGACGACCTGCGCTCCGCGCTCGGCGAAGCGGGCGACGTGCGCGTGGTCTACCTCACGCATTCGGAGACGTCGACGGGAGTCGTCTGCGACGTCCAGGCGCTCGCCGCAGTCGCGAAGGAATCAGGCGCTCTCGTGGTCGTCGACGCGGTCTCGAGCCTCGGCGCGGTCCCGCTCGAGAGCGACGCCTGGGGGCTCGACGTGGTCGTGTCCGGCTCGCAGAAGGCGCTCATGTGCCCGCCGGGCGTGGCCTTCGCCTCGGTCTCGCCTGCCGCGCTCGACGCAGCCGCGAACGCGACCTCGCCTCGCTACGTCATGGACTGGGAGCGCACGCGGAAGGGGCAGGAGAAGCTCGACGCGCCGTTCACCCCGGCGATCTCGCTCGTTCGCGCCCTCGACGTCGCGCTGGGCCTCCTGCTGGAGGAAGGGCTCGAGGCGGCGTTCGAGCGGCACGCCCGGCTGGGCCGCGCCTGCCGCGAGGGCGCGAAGGCAATGGGTCTCGAGCTGTTCTCGCCGGACGAGGAGCGCTCCGCCGTCGTGACGGCGATCCACGCGCCCGACGGCGTCGACGGAACCGAGGTCGTCTCCTCGCTGCGCGACCGGTTCGGGATCACGATCGCGAACGGCCAGGGAACCATCAAGGGCAAGGTCTTCCGGATCGGCCACATCGGCTGGTTCGACATCTTCGACATCACGACCGTGCTCGCGGCAGTGGAGCTCACCCTGGCGGACGCCGGCGCGGCGATCGAGCGCGGCGTCGCGGTGACCCGAGCGCTCGAGGCCTGGGCCGAGCACACCCCGGTGTGACCAGGGTCCTCGTCCGCGAGCCCATCGCGGAGGCCGGCATCCGCCTCCTGCGCGAGCGCGGCTTCCAGGTCGACGTCGACGGTGACTCCGACCTCGCCGAGGCGATCGGGCGGTACGACGCGATCGTGATCCGCTCGGCGACCAAGCTGACCTCGGACTTGATCGAGCGCGGGGAGCGGCTCAAGGTGATCGGCCGGGCAGGCGTAGGCATCGACAACGTCGACGTCGACGCTGCGACCCGGCGCGGGATCGTCGTCGCGAACGCGCCGGAGTCGACGGTCGTCTCCGCCGCCGAGCACACGATCGGGCTCCTCGTCGCGCTGAGCCGCAACATCCCTCAGGCACATGCTGCGCTCAAGCAGGGCCGCTGGGAACGGAAGGCGTACGGGGGTGTCGAGCTGGCCGGCAAGACACTCGGAGTCCTCGGTTTCGGGCGGATCGGCCAACAGGTCGCTCGCCGCGCAGCGGGCCTCGGGATGCACGTCGTCGCGTATGACCCGTTCGTGACCGCCGAGCGCTTTCGCGAGCTCGGCGTCGAGCAGCTCGATGCTGTCGAAGACGTGTACACGGCCGCCGACTTCCTCACGCTGCACCTCCCGCTCACCGACGAGACACGAGGCTCGATCGGCGCGGGCGCGTTCGCGAAGATGCGCGACGGCGTGCGCATCGTCAACGCCGCCCGCGGCGACCTGATCGACGAGGATGCGCTGCTCGAGGCTCTCCAATCGGGCAAAGTGGGCGGGGCGGCCCTCGACGTCTTCTCGACCGAGCCGTACTCGGGACCGCTGCTCGAGCTCGACACCGTCGTGGCGACGCCGCATCTCGCCGCCTCGACCGAGGAGGCACAGGATCGTGCGGGCGTGATCATCGCGGAGCAGGTCGCCGCTGCGCTCGAAGGCGGACTGGTCACGAACGCGGTGAACATCCCCGTGATCGGCGCGGAGGATCTCGAGGTGCTCGGCGCCTACATTCCGCTGGCGGCGAAGCTCGGGCGCCTCGCGATGGAGCTCGCAGGCGGACGAGTCGAAGAGCTTCGGCTCACCTACTTCGGAGCGCTGGCCGCGTATGACACCCGCCTCCTGACCGTCGCGGCGCTCAACGGCGCGTTCCAGGGCCGATCCGACCAGCCGGTGAACTACGTCAACGCGCCCGTGATCGCTGCGGAGCGCGGAGTGGAGGTGAGGGAAGAGCGCCGCCGCTCGTCACGCGACTACACGAATCTCGTGCGCGTCGAGGCAGTGTCCGATGGAAGGGAGCTGCGTGTCGCCGGCACGACGATCGGGAACGACGACCGGCTCTGGCTCGTCAGCGCGCTCGGCTTCGAGCTCGACCTCGAGCTGGCGCCGTTGCTCGTGGTCTTCCGGTACGACGACGTGCCGGGCGTGATCGGAAAGGTCGGGACGCTGTTCGGGCAGGCGGGTGTCAACATCGCCAACATGACCGTCTCTCGCACGCGACAGGGAGGCCAGGCGCTGATGGTGCTGTCGATCGACACGCCGGCGACGCCCGACCTCGAAGAGCGCATCCATGCGGAGTTCGACGATGCACGTTTCATCTCGTTGGAGTGAGCTCCGCGACCGCGGCGTCGGCTGGGTCGTCGCGCAGTTCGCATTGATGGGGGTCATCGCCGTCGCGTGGCTCGTGCCCCCGGAATGGCCCGAGCCGGTGCGGACGCCGTTACGCATCGCGGGCATTGCGCTGGCTCTCGCAGGCGTGGCGTTCGCCCTCTGGGCACACCGCTCACTCGGAAGCTCGTTCACCGCCTTCACCACGCCCCCCTCGGGCGCCGCACGGGTCGAATCGGGGCCCTACCGGTACGCGCGACACCCGATGTACGGCGGTGGCATCCTCGCCTTTGCCGGGTTCTCACTGGCGCTCAGCGTCCCCTCGCTTGTCCTCGTGGCGGCGCTCGCCGTTCTCTGGCGGGCGAAGTCGGGAGTCGAAGAGCGCGCGCTCGCGGCGCGGTTCCCCGACTACGCCGAGTATCGGCGACACACACCGCATCGCTTCCTGCCCGGGCTCTTCTGACCATGTGGCCAGAGCCGGTCGAGCGGATCGCCGCCCTCCTGCGGGCCGCCCACGTCGAAGGGCGCATCGAGGAGCTCGCGCTGGGCGTCGACTCGCCCGAAGGGACGTTCTTCGCGGCCGGCTTCGAAGCCGACGGCTCGACGGTCGTCGCCATCGTCCCGGGGGCACGTGAGGTCGACCGCGGCAAGCTCGCTGCGGCCTCGGACTCGCCGGGGCTGCGTCCCGCGCCGGCTCCGGCCTTCCCGTTCGAGAGCGCCCGCGTCCTCGTCGACCAGACGGCGCTTGCCGGACGAATCGTGTGGCTCGAAGCGGGCTCGGGCCGACACATCGTCGGCCTGGCACCCCAGCTCCTCATCGGCCTGACGCAGGCCGAGACCGCCGACCTGCTCCTGGACCAGCAGTCCGGGGGAGGTTGACCGCAGGCCTCACGGCTAGAATTTGGTCTCCGCCCAGCGGTCCTTCCAAAGGAGAAGCGTCGAATGCAGGAACTCGAGAAGATCTGGATGAACGGCGAGCTCATCGACTGGGCCGACGCCAAGATCCATGTCGGCTCCCACGGGCTCCACTACGGCTCGGGCGTGTTCGAAGGCATCCGTGCGTACGAGACCGCCAAGGGCAGCGCGGTCTTCCGCCTGACCGAGCACCTCCAGCGCCTGCAGAACTCCGCGCAGGTGCTGAACATGAAGCTGCCGTACACGGTCGCCGACCTGCACGCGGCCTCGTTGGAGCTGATCAGGACGAACGGCGTCGACGAGTGCTACCTGCGGCCGATTGCGTTCTTCGGCTACGGCGAGCTGGGCGTAGCCGCGGCCGACAACCCGGTCGACGTGGTGATCATGAGCTGGCCCTGGGGCACCTACCTCGGCGCCGAGGGGATCGAGAAGGGAATCCGCGCCAAGATCTCATCCTGGGCGCGTGTCGGCCCGAACGTCATCCCGCACGTCGCGAAGGCAACGGGTATCTACCTGAACTCGATGCTCGCCGTCATGGAGGCGAACCGCGCGGGCTACGACGAGGCGATCCTCCTCACCGAGGACGGCTTCGTCGCGGACGGCTCGGGCGAGAATGTCTTCCTCGTCAAGGACGGGACGATCTACACACCGGATCTCTCGGCCTCGATCCTGCCGGGGATCACGCGCGACACGATCATCCAGATCGCACAGGACCTCGGCTTCTCCGTCGTCCAGAAGCAGTTGATCCGCACCGACCTCTATCTCGCGGACGAGGTCTTCATGACCGGCACCGCCGCCGAGGTGACGCCGTTGCGAGAGGTCGACGACCAGCCGATCGGGCCGCCTGGGCCCGTGACGCTCGCGATCCAGAAGGCGTACCTGGACACGGTGCGCGGCAAGAGTGAGCGCTGGTCGCACTGGCTCGAGTACGCGACGACGGAACCCGCCAAAGCGAACGCGTGACCGAGGTAGTCCGGGAAAGCCTTCCGCTCTCCCGGCCGTGGCTCGACGAGCGGGAAGAGGAGCTCGTCCTCGAGGTGCTGCGGTCCGGCCGCCTGTCGCTCGGCCCCTGGATCGACCGCTTCGAGGAGCAGGTCGCCGAGCGGGTGGGCGCCCCGTACGCGGCAGCCCTCTCCAGCGGGACGGCAGGCCTTCATCTGCTCTGCCGGATCGCGGAGCTCGGCGCGGGGGACGAGGTGATCACGTCGCCGCTGTCATTCGTCGCGTCGGCGAACTGCTTCATCCTCGAGGGAGCGACGCCGGTCTTCGCAGACGTCGACCCGGTGACGCTGAACATGGACCCCGCCGCAGTCGAGGCGGCGGTCACGGAGCGGACGCGCGCGATCGTGGCCGTCGACATGTTCGGGTACCCGTGTGAGCTCGACGAGCTGCGCTCGATCGCGGAGCGACATGGCCTGCGGCTGATCGAAGACGCATGTGAGTCGCTCGGCGCCGAGTACCGTGGCACCCCCCTTGGCGGTCACGGGCCCTCGGCGGTGTTCGCGTTCTATCCCAACAAGCAGATGGCGACGGGAGAGGGGGGCGTCGTCACGACGCACTCCGAGGAGGAATGGCGACTGCTGCGGAGCCTGCGCAACCAGGGACGGTCGTACGACGGTGGTGGCGGCTGGTTCCATCACGTCCGCCTGGGCCTCAATTACCGCTGGACCGACATCCAGGCCGCGATCGGCCTGGCGCAGCTCGAGAAGCTGGAACGCATCCTGGAGCTGCGGGCGGCGGCCGCGCATCGCTACGGCGAACTGCTCGCAGGTGTGGACGGTGTCGAGGCTCCCTCCGCGGACGACACGGAGCATCGGCGCTCCTGGTTCGTCTACGTCGTCAAGCTCGCGGCCGGCCTGGACCGTGCCGCGGTGATGGACGCGCTCAGGCGCGACGGAGTGGCGACGGCCGAGTACGTGCCGTGCATTCACCTTCAGCCGTACATGCGCGAGCGCTACGGCTTTGCAGAGGGACTGTGCCCGGTGGCCGAGGACACGGCCGCGCGGACGATGGCCCTGCCGTTCTTCACGCAGATCGAGCCGGCGGACCAGGAGCGGGTGGTCGAAGTCCTGCGCGGCGCGCTCGCGTAGCTCGTAGATAATCCAGGCATGGCGGAGGCGACGCGCATGATCTTCCTCGGCTTCGGCAAGTACGCGCGCGCCGACAAGATCTACGCTCTCGAGCCGCTCGGCGAGGGCGAGCGGGGCCACGGTCGCCGCACCCGCGTGTGGATCGAAGGCGTGCCCGACCCGATCGTCGCCTCGCGCACCGAGCGCACGATCCTGCACGACATGGGCCACGACACGGTCGGCGGCTCGCCGATCGTCGACCAGGCTCTCGACCTCGCCGAGCGTCTCGCCGAGCAGACCGAGCAGGGACGAGTCGACCTGAACGACCTCGGCCGCCGCGCCCGCCGGCTGCTCGAAGCCAGCGCGAAACCGGACGACTCGAAGCTCTTTTGACGGACGAGCCAGGCGTCGCCGCGGCGGAACGTCGCAGCTGGCGCCAGCGTGCATCCCGGTTCGCGCTCGACGTCACCCCGCTTCGCCGCTATCCGGCCTTCCGCCGCCTGTGGTTCGCGCAGGGCATCTCCTTCATCGGCACGGAGATCGCCGAGGTCGCGCTCGCGTACCAGATGTACCAGCTCACAGGATCGACTCTCGCAGTCGGCCTCATCTCGCTGACCCACCTCGTCCCGCTCGTCACGCTGACGGTGATCGGCGGCGCGCTCGCCGACGCGTTCGACCGCCGGCGCGTGATGCTCGTGCAACAGTCGGGGATGGTCGTCGGGAGCCTCGGGCTCGCGGCGAACGCCGCGCTCGGCAACCCGCACGTCTGGGCGCTCTACGTCTTCCAGCTCGTCATCTCGGCCTCGTTCAGCATCGGCGTCGGCGCCCAGCGGTCGATGACCCCGCAGCTCGTCGACGAGCCACAGTTCATGGCGGCGTCGGCGCTGAACAGCGTCACGTCGCAGCTCGGGGCAGTGGGCGGCCCCGCGGTCGCGGGCGTCCTGATCAAGCTCCTCGACCTGAAGTGGCTCTACCTCGGCGACTCCCTGTCGTACGCCGGGGCGATCGTCGCGGTCGCCCTTCTGCCCCGCCTCGTCGCACGCGAAGACGCCGACCGGCCGAGCTGGAGCTCGATCGCGACGGGCTTCCGCTACGTCCGCCGTCAGCCCGTGATCCTCGGCTTCTTCCTCGTCGACACGAACGCGATGATCTTCGGCATGCCGAGTGCCTTGTTCCCTGCGCTCGCGGTTCACCGGTTCGGGGACGCGTCGCTCGTCGGATACCTGTACATGGCGCCGGCAGCGGGCGCCCTGATCGTCTCGCTGCTCTCGGGACCGTTGCGACACGTGCGCCGCCAGGGGCTCGGCGTCGCCGTCACCGCAACACTCTGGGGGGCGGCGATCGCAGCCTTCGGGTTCGCGCAGCAATTCTGGCTCGCGCTGCTCCTCCTGGCCGTCGCGGGGCTCGGCGATCAGATCAGCGCGATCCTGCGCTCGGTGATGCTCTACCGGATCACTCCGAGCGAGATGCTCGGGCGCGTGTCCGGGATCGAGTTCATGCAGGTTGCGGCTGCGCCGTCCGTGGGGAATCTCGAGGCGGGCGGGCTCGCCGCGGCGACCAGCCTCCGCTTCTCGATCGTCTCCGGCGGCGTCGCGTGCGTGGCCGGCTGCCTGGCGCTGGCGGCTGCCTTCCCTGCTCTGGTTCGCTACGACTCGCGGACACATGCTGACTCGTGAGTTTTTTGCGCGCAGCGTCCACGAGGTCGCTCCAGAACTGCTCGGCGTCACGCTGCTCGTGGACGGGGTCGGAGGGCGGATCGTGGAGGTGGAGGCCTACGATCGCAAGGACCCGGCGAGTCACGGTTACCGCGGTCGGACGAAGCGGAACGCGGTCATGTTCGGGCCGCCCGGCCACGCCTACGTCTACCGCTCCTACGGAATCCACTGGTGCCTGAACCTTGTCTGCGGCGGCGAGGGCGAGGCCGAGGCGGCTCTGATCCGGGCGCTCGAGCCGACCGCCCGTCTCGACCTGCAACGGCGACGTCGCGGAGTGGAGGACCCGCGCTCGCTGTGCTCAGGCCCCGGGAAGCTCTGCCAGGCGCTCGGCGTCACAGGCGACCACGACGGGCTCGCGCTCGACGCTCCTCCGTTCCGGCTCGAGCAGCGCGCCGCGCAGCCCGAGATCCTGACAGGGCCGCGGATCGGCATCACCCGTGCGGTCGAGTTGTCGTGGCGCTACGTCGAGGCCGGCTCGCCGTACCTCAGCCGTGGCCGACGACGAGCCTGATCTGCAGGCGCGTCGCGCCCGCAACGCGCGGCGGCGGCGTCTGCGCCAGCACCAGGCCCACCGGCCCGTCGGCCGTCCGGTCCTGCACGGGGACGAAGCCGAGCGCCCGGATTCGGGCCCGCGCCTGCCGGATCGTCAGCCCGACCACGTTCGGGACGACGCCGTGCTGCGGCTTCGCGAGGACGAGGGTGATCTTGTCGTATGAGGATGCACGCCCGCGCTTCGGGAACTGGGCGAGCACGAGGTCGAGCCGTTGCTTCGGCCGCGCGGGCTTGTAGACGATGTTCGGGGTCAGCGGTTGCGCGGCTAGCCTGCGCTTCGCGCGCGAGATCGTCATGCCCACGACGCTCGGGATGTCGACCTCGTTCGGCTTGCAGTCCGCCGTGCGGCTCGGCCCGCGGCCGCTGAAGTACGAGACGAGAGACGTGGACTTGCAGTAGCCGTTGTCGAGCTGCAGCCGTCCGTCACGCCAGACGACGCGCCTGGCCGCCGACGACTGGTACGGATACGAGGGGAACGAGCCGGGTGGAGTTCCGGCGAGGGCCAGCAGGTTGAAGGCGCGCCAGATCTCCGCAGGGAACGTTCCGCCCGCGACGGCCTGCCCGTGGTACTGGCTGAGCATCGGGACGAGCTTGTTCGGATAGCCGACCCAGACCGCGGTCGCCAGATCCGGTGTGTAGCCGACGAACCAGGCGTCCCCGTAGTTCTCCGTCGTTCCGGTCTTGCCGGCGGCGACCCGGTCGGGAAGCTGCGCTCGGCGGCCCGTGCCGGAGCGGATCACGTCTTCGAGGATCCCGGTCAGCACCGCGTCGTCGCCGGGGGAGAGGATGGGCCGGTTCACAGGCCGGTTGTCGTCGACGAGCCGGCCGCGCGCGTTGTCGACGCGCAGGATCGCGCGCGGGCGGTTCCCGAACGCAGCCCCGTCGATCCGCCGGCCGCCGTTCGCGAACGTGGAGAACGCGCGCGCCATCTCGAGTGGGCTGACGGGATCGGCTCCGAGACCGATGGCGAAGTAGGGATTCAGGTGCCGGTTGATCCCGAGCCGGCGCGCGGTGCGTGCCACGTTCGCGGGCCCGACGAGCTGCGTCAGTTGCGCGTAGATGCTGTTGTCCGACACCACCGTCGCCGTCGCCAGGCTGGCCGAGCCGATGTACGAGTTCTCGTAGTTGTGGACGGGCCAGTACTTGTCCCCGATGAAGATCGAGACCGGCTTGGAGGCGAGGGTCGTGGTCGGCGCGATCCCCTGCTTGAGAGCGGTGGCCAGCACGAAGGGCTTGAAGGACGAGCCGGGCTGGCGCTCGCCCTGGACGGCGAGGTTGAACTGGCTCTGTCTGAAGTTGTCCCCCCCGTACATCGCGAGGATCTCACCGGTCCGCGGCCGGATCGCCACCAGTGCGGCGGACGGCCCGTTCGGTTCCTTCAGCACCCGTTCGATCGCGAGGCGGGCGAGCTTCTGCAGGCGCAGGTCGATGCTGGTGTGGACGTTGAGGCCGCCGCCGAACACGCGCCTCGTGCCGTACTGCTCGATCAGCTGTTCCTTGACGTAGTTGACGAAATACGGTGCCGGCCCCTGAATCCCCGGCAAGCGGACATCCGACGCGTGGGGAAGCGCCGACCGGTCGGCGGCCTGGACGTCGAGCTTCGTGACCTCGTTCTGCCCCTGCATCGCGTCGAGCACCTCGAGCCGGCGAGCCCGCGCGGTCCGGGGATTCGTGACCGGGTCGAAGCGGGTCGGATCCGCCGGTATGCCGGCCAGCAGAGCGGCCTCGGGCAGTGTCAGCTTCGACGCGGGCTTGTTGAAGTACGTCTGCGCAGCCCGCTGGATCCCATACGCGCCGTTCCCGAAGTAGATCGTGTTCAGGTACGCGGTCAGGATCCGGTCCTTCGACCAGCGCTGCTCCAGCTGCCACGCGAGTGCCGCCTCTTTCAGCTTGCGGCTGATCGTGCGCTGCGACGTCACGCATGAGTTCTTGACGAACTGCTGCGTGATCGTGGAGCCGCCCTGAACGACCTTCTTGCTCGTGATGTCGGCCCAGATCGCGCGCCCGATCCCGCGCAGGTCGACGCCGCGATGTCGGTAGAAGCGCTTGTCCTCGATCGCCACGATCGCCTGGCGCATGATCGGTGCGATCTGGTTCGAGCCGACGACGATCCTGCTCTCGGCTCCGCGGAGCGTGGCCAGGATCGTCTTGTTGTCGCCCGCGTAGATGTGGCCGTCGACTTCCCGAGGGACGCGCGCAGGATCGCAGTTCGGGATCTGGCTCGCGACCGCCGTGATCATCCCGAATGTGAACGACGTGACGCCGAGGAGCGCGAGGATGAGGAGGATGACGGCGAGCCGGAGCTTGCGGATCCTCCGGCGACCGGCTCGCGCCTTGCGCTTACGCCCGAACAAGCGGCGAACTCTAGCTCTGAGCGCTGCTCCGGACGACGACGAAAGGTGTCTGGGTGGGAGCATTGGTGCCGCCGGACTTCTCCCTCGTGACCAGCACGGTCGCCGCCTTGCCGACCGGTTGCTCGAGCGGGACCGCCACCACGTCCCCTCCCTTGAACAGGCCGGCCGGCCGTGGGGCGCCGCCGTCGGCGACCCACGCCTCGTAGGTGCGCCCCGAGCCGGGCTGCGCCAGATTGCGGAGCAGGAGGGCTGCCTCGCCCGCGCTGGTGACGACGAGGCTTCCCTGGGGGAAGACAACGCGCCGCGAGCCCGGGCTGGCGACAATGCGGGCGACCCGGTCCTGGCGGGAGAGGGCCGCCTCGCGGCGATCGAGCTTCCCGGAAAGCGTTGTCGCCCAGATTCCGAGCCCGACTGCAGCGCACGCCGCTACGGCGGCGATCGCCGTGATGGGCGTCGCCCAGCGGGCACGGAGCGGGACGACGTTCGAGCGCTCGCGCGCCGCCTCCCGGAGGATTCGGGCACGAAGATCCGGAGGCGGCGCCGGCGTGGGAGCGGCGAAGGCGAGGGCCGTCGCGGCCTCCGCGAGCTCCGCGAGCTCCGCTCGGCAGCGATCGCAGCGCGCGAGATGCGCCTCGTACGCGCGCGCGTCCTCGGGGTCGAGGGCGTCCAGTGAGTAGGCGGCTGTCAGGTCGTGAAGGTCGGCTTCCATGCCGTCTCTCCTGGGGGGTCTGCCAGCAACTCGCGGAGCCGGCCGAGGCCCGCAAACATGCGGCTCTTGATGGTACCCACGGGCTGTCCGAGCCTCTCGGCGAGCTCCGACTGGCTGAAGCCGCCGTAGTAGGCGAGCTCGAGTGCCTCGCGCTGCTGGTCGGGAAGCTGTTTGAGGGCGGCCTGGACGCGCTCGCGCTCGAACCGGAGCCAGGCGTCGTCCTCGGCCGAGCCCGTTGACGAGAGCTCCGCGTCCGCCGGGAGCAAATCAGCTCGCCGCCGGTCCTCTCGGCGGACGAGGTCGACGGCGCGGCGGTGGACGAAGGTGAGCAGCCAGGTGCTCGCCTTCGCGCGCTCGGGCATGAAGCGGTCGGCGTTCCGCCAGGCGGTCAGGAATCCCTCCTGGACCGCATCCTCTGCGAGCTTCTCGTCGCGAAGGATCCGAAGCGCAACGCCGTATGCAACGCGGCCGAAGCGGTCGTAGAGCTCCGCGAGCGCGGACTGATCCGAGCGTGCGACGAGGGCGACGACAGCCTCGTCCGATAGGTGCGCGAACGAACGCGGCATGCGCCGGGGAGTCTCGCTCATCGACGTAGTTCGCGGCCCGCGTGAATCCGGTTCGGTCAGCGCCCGGCCGAACCGGTCCGTGCCGCTCTGCGAATGAGGGCCGTTACGACGGCCACACACGAACTCCCGACCGGCCGTCTGAAAGGAGCGAACGGAAGATGCGCAAGCTGGCATTCGTTCTCCTGGCGGCCACAGCCTCAGCCGCGCTCGTGACGGCACTCGCCGTGCGGGGCGGTAGCCCCTCGTCGGCGCAGGCGTCCAGCCACCGGGAGGCCCCGTTGATCTCGGAGGATCCCTCCGCGGACAACACGGATACGTACGCGTTCCGGAGCCCGGACCGACCGGACACCGTGACGATCATCTCCAACTACATCCCGGGTGAGGATCCCGCCGCGGGCCCGAACTGGTACACGTTCTCGCCCTCCGCGAGGTACGTGATCTACGCGGACACGAACGGCGACGGGAAGCCCGACGTCACCTGGCGGTTCAGGTTCACGAACCGCGAGCCTGTCGCGTTCTTGCAGAACACGCAGCCGGAGTACACCGTGACGCGCCTCGACGGGAAGTCGTCCCGAGTGGTGGGAAGCGGACTCCTCACCCCACCCGACAACATCGGCCCGCGGTCGACGCAGAACTACCACGCGCTCGCCCTGGCCGGCGTCCACGACCTCGGGGACGGCTCGAAGGTCTTCGCCGGGCAGCGGGACGACGGGTTTTTCGGAGACATCGGAGCCGCGTTCGACCTGGTGGCGATTCGAAACGGCACCGGCGCGACCGGCGGCGGGAAGGACTTCTTCGCGGGCTACGCCGTGCACACGATCGCGCTGCAGAT
>DATDDZ010000143.1:0-4381 GCA_036523555.1 Gaiellaceae bacterium | reverse complement strand
CCGGCTTGACCTCGATCCCGGACTCGGTCCGCCGCTCGTCGCCCGTCGTGGCCACCTGACAATCGTAGAGGGGGAGGCGAGAATGGGCTCGTGCTCGCAGCCGCGGCGGTGGCCGGCGTCCTCCACGCGTGCCGTCCCGAGCCTGGTCTCGGGACGATCACGTACACCCGGGCCGGAAAGCGGCACATCGTCGATCTCGCGAGTTGCCGTGAGCGCGTGGAGCCCGGCAGGCCGACGACGCCGAGACCGCTCGTAGCCGCCGACGGAACGGTCGCTTTCGTTCGCGCCTCGAGAGACTGGTGGACGATCGTCGCACGCAAGGGCGGCAGAAGCCGCGACGTCTACCGGATCTCGCGCCGGTATCACGTCGTCACAGACGACACCGGGCCGCCCGAACTGCTCGGCTGGTCACCGAACGGACAATGGGTCCTGTTCGTCGTCGACCCCGACGCATCGGGCTCGATTCAGGCCGACGGCCTCGTTCTCCGCGCTGTGTCAGTCGCAGGCGGACAGGTCGTCCGGATCGCGCGCATGCTCGTCTATCGCGACTACCTGACCTGGTGCGGCGACGAGCTCGTCTTCACCGGCGGCGGCGATCGCGTCGCGACGAGTCACAAGCGGCTCCTCGTCGCGTCGCCGCCCGCCTGGCGTCCGAGACCGCTCGTGGTGGCGCCGGGACGGTCATGGGGGTCGGTCGCCTGCGCGCCGTCCGGCCGGTGGCTCGTGGCGCAATCGCAGCGCCAGAGCGACAATCCGAGCTTCTTCGCGACGCATTGGGCACTCTGGCGCGTCGGGCTCGACGGCTCGACGCGACGGCTGACGTCACCGCCGCGCGGCTACACGGACGAGTCGCCCCGCATCTCGCGCGACGGCCGCACGCTGATGTTCGTCCGATCGCGCAAGGGCACGGGCAAGCTCTACGCGCTGCGGAGCTCAAACGTCGTCGGGCCGTTACTGCTGCTCGGCAACGAGGCCGGCTTCTACGGCCACCACGACTGGTGGCTCACGGCCGACTGGTCCGCCGCGCGCTAGCTACTTGTAGCGGTAGACGATCCGGCCGCGGTTCAGGTCGTACGGAGAAAGCTCGATCCTGATGCGGTCGCCGGGGAAGATGCGGATTCTGTAGCGCCGCATCTTCCCGGCGGTGTAACCGAGCGTCTCATGGCCGCCGTCGATGGCGATCCGGAAATAGCCATTCCGAAGCGCCTCGATGACCTCGCCATCGAGCTCGATCTTCTGTTCCTTCTCGGCGACTAGCTCGCCTTTACTGGATCGGGGCGACGTTGATCGCCTCGGGGCCCTTGGCGCCCTCGCGCGACTCGTACTCGACCTTCTGACCCTCTGCGAGGGTCTTGAAGCCGTTGCCCGCAATGTTCGAATGATGCACGAACAGATCCTTCGCGCCCTCCTCGGGCGAGATGAATCCGTATCCCTTGGCATCGTTGAACCACTTGACGGTTCCGGTAGCCATATAAACCTCCCTTGCTTCTGTACGCGAACAAGTAAAGGAAGGGCTGGAAGCGCTGCCGGTACTCGTCCTGATTGCGGGGACACCGTAGCAGCCGCCCGGCTAGCCTTGCCGCGTGGCCGTCCGAGTTCGCCTGTTCGCCGGCCTGCGTGAGCGCGCGGGGTGGTCGGAACGGGAGCTCGACGGGGTGGCGAGCGTCCAGGACGTGTGGCCTGCCCTCGGCCTTGGGGCCGAGCCGGCCGGCCTGCTGTACGCCGTCAACAAGGAGTACGCCGAGCCGGAGCGCGCGCTGGCCGACGGGGACGAGGTCGCCCTCATCCCTCCGGTGAGCGGCGGCGCGTTCCGGCTGAGCGGCGCACCGCTCTCGCTCGACGCCGTCGTCGACGAGGTCCGGAGCGACGAGGCGGGCGCGATCGCGACCTTCGTCGGCACGACGCGTGTCCACTCGCGCGACCGGACCGTCGTCCACCTGGAGTACGAGGCGTACGCCGGCATGGCCGAACAGGTCATGGACGAGATCGCCGAGGAGCTCATCTCGCGCTACCGCCTCTGCGGGCTCGCAATCCACCACCGCACCGGCCGGGTGGAGATCGGAGAGGCGAGCGTGGTCATCGCGGCGTCGGCGCCGCACCGCGCGGACGCCCTGGCAGCGTGCCGGGACGCGATCGACACCCTCAAGGAGCGCGTCCCGTTGTGGAAGAAGGAGGTCTACCAGGGCGGCGAGGAGTGGATCGGCCGTGGCTCCTGAGCCGGGGAGGTAGGTACAACTAACGCGATGGAACGGGACCAGTACCCACCCGAGTTGCGCGGCTACGAGCCGCTGCAGCCGCGCGGCACCGACTGGCGCGGCCTGCTGAAGCGGATCTGGGCTCCGATCGCGGTCGTCCTCGGGCTCGTCCTGAAGTTCGGCTTCGCCGTCTTCAAGTTCTTCAGCATCTTCATCTCGGTCGCCGCGTACTCGCTCATCTGGGGCTGGAGATTCGCCGTCGGGTTCGTCGTCCTCATCCTCGTGCACGAGCTCGGGCACTTCTTCGAAGCGCGGCGACAGGGGCTGGACGTGACCTTGCCGACCTTCGTCCCGTTCCTCGGTGCCTACGTCCTGATCCGGAACGCGCCGCTCAACCCGTGGCGCAACGCGCTCGTCGCGCTCGCAGGACCTGCGCTCGGCAGCGCGGGTGCGGCTGCCTGCTGGGGTATCGGTGAAGCGATCGGGTCGAACCTCTTTCACGCCCTCGCGTATGCAGGGTTCCTGATCAACCTGATCAACCTCGTGCCCGTCGGGATCCTCGACGGCGGCGCGATCTGGCACGCGATCCGGCTCGCGCGTCAGTCGACCGCGGCGCCGGCTGGCCAGGAGTACGCGAGCGGCAGCACCTACCCCA
This sequence comes from Gaiellaceae bacterium, assembly GCA_036523555.1. GTDB lineage: Bacteria > Actinomycetota > Thermoleophilia > Gaiellales > Gaiellaceae > 3-1-20CM-4-69-9. Next base: position 1,531 of record DATDDZ010000143.1, on the reverse strand, counting down.
TCGCCCTGCCCGGCGGGGGACGCGACCGGGCGACACAGATCACGATCCTCTACGGGATCCTCGTCACGCTGCTCGTGCTCGGCATGATCGCCACCCACGTCCCGCAGAGCCGACTCTAGGGACGCGTGGAAGACCGCCAGATCCTCTCCTCCGAGACGCCGGCGTACGACATCGGGCGTCACGTCGCGATGATCGCCCAAGAGTTCCAGGACGGGTTCGAGGCCGTCGACCGGATCAGGAAGCCGGCCGTGACGATCTTCGGCTCCGCCCGCGTAGGCGAAGGCGACAAGCCGTACCAGCTAGCCCGAGCTACCGGGCGCCGCTTCGCAGAGATCGGCTGGTCGGTTGTCACCGGCGGCGGGCCGGGCGTCATGGAAGCCGCGAACCGTGGCGCCAAGGAGGGCGGCGGAATGTCGGTCGGGTTCAACATCCAGCTCCCGCACGAGCAGGCGCCGAACCCCTACCTCGACATCTCGCTCACGTTCCGCCACTTCTACGCGCGGAAGACGATGTTCGTGAAGGCGGCCGAGGGGTTCGTGGTCTTCCCGGGCGGCTTCGGCACGGCCGACGAGCTGTTCGAGTCGCTCACGCTGATCCAGACCGGCAAGGTCATCCACTTCCCGGTCGTGCTCGTCGGCACCGACTACTGGGACGAGCTGTTCACCTGGATCCGGAACGAGCTGCTCGTCGGCAAGATGATCTCGCCCGAGGACGTCTCCCTGCTGCACACGACCGACGACGTCGAGGAGGCGGTTCAGCTCGTGACCGCGGGCGCCAGGTCCGCGGAGCGCGCGCAGGCCGACGCGCGGTGACGCCGGCTCCGCCCGGTTAGCCTTCGCCGTGTGAGCCGTCTGCGTGACCTTCCGTCGGTCGACGAGCTGACCCGCGGGCTCGACGACGGCGCTGCCGTCAACGTTGCCCGAGAGCTCCTCGAGCGGGCTCGGGACGAGATCCGCAGGGGCACCGATCCCGGTGATCTGCGCGGGCGCCTGCGCGAGGAGCTCGCGGCCTCCAGAGCTCCAAGGCTGCGGCGGGTGATCAACGCGACCGGCGTGATCGCGCACACAAACCTCGGCCGGGCCCCGCTGGCCGAGGCCGCGATCGACCGCGTCCGCGAGGCTGCGCGCGGGTACTCGAACCTGGAATACGACCTCACTTCGGGGTCGCGCGGCTCGCGCCAGGCACATGTCGGCGAGCTTCTCGGCCGGCTGACCGGAGCCGAGGCCTCTCTGGTCGTGAACAACAACGCCGCGGCCGTCATGCTCGCCCTCGCCGCGCTCGCGGAAGGACGCGAGGTGCTCGTGTCGCGCGGCGAGCTGATCGAGATCGGTGACGGGTTCCGCATTCCCGACGTCCTGGCCAGGTCCGGCGCCCGCCTGCGCGAGGTGGGGACCACGAACCGAACCCGCGCGAGCGACTACGAGGCGGCGATCGGGCCCGACACGGCCGTCCTCCTCCGCGTGCACCAGTCGAACTTCCGCCTCGTCGGTTTCACGGAGCAGCCTCGGCTCGAGGAGCTCGCGCAAGTGGC
>DATDDZ010000142.1:0-1543 GCA_036523555.1 Gaiellaceae bacterium | reverse complement strand
TAGATGACGTCGTCCCACCGGCGCGAGGAGTAGAGCAGCCGCGTCGGGATCGTGCTGCGCTCTGCCGCGCGCTGCCGCGCCATCGCCATCAAGGGGACGATGCCCGAGCCACCTGCGACGAGGAAGACGTGGCCGTCGGCTTGCGGGTCCCAGACGAAGTAGCCGCCCACCGGCCCGCGCAGCTCGATCTCGTCACCGGGACGCAGCTCGTCGGTGAGGTACGGCGACACCTCGCCGTCGTCGAGGCGCTCGACGGTCAGCTCGACCCTCGATTCGTCCGGCGACGACGCGATGGAATAGCTGCGCTCGGCCTGGTAGCCGTCCTCTGCGGTCAGGCGCACGTCGACGTGCTGGCCGGCGCGGTGGCCCGGCCAGCCGGGCACGTCGAACGCGATCGTCTTCGTCTGGCTCGTCTCCGGCCTGATCTCGACGACCTCGGCGAGGCGCCAGCTCAGTCGCCCCAGTACCGCTGTTCCCGCCACGGATCGCCGTAGAGGTGGTACCCGTTCGACTCCCAGAAGCCGGGCTCGTCGGTGGCAGTGAGGCGAAGGCCGCGCACCCACTTCGCGCTCTTCCAGAAGTACAGATGCGGGACGAGTAGGCGCGCCGGCCCGCCGTGCTCCGGATCGAGCGGCTCGCCTCCGTAGCCGAAAGCGACCCAGGCCTTCCCGCCCGTGAGGTCCTCGAGAGGGAGATTCGTCGTGTAGCCGCCGTCGCAGAACGCCGTCGCGTACTCGGCGGCGGTGTCGATTCCGTCGAGCAGCGTGTCGACGGAAACGCCCTCCCAGGCAGTGTCCAGCTTCGACCACTTGGTGACGCAGTGGATGTCGACCGTGATCGACTCGCTCGGCAGCGCGCGGAGCTCGTGCCACGTCCAGCGATGCAGCTCGTCGACCTCGCCGACGATCGTGAAGTCCCACTGGTCGAGCGGCGTGTGCGGGGTCGGGCCCGCGGAGAGCACAGGGAAGTCGTCGGTCACATACTGCCCGGGCGGAACCCGGTCGCTGGGGGCATCACCGCGCCGGCGGCCCCTGAAGCCTCGTGAGACGATCGGCGCCATCTCGCCCTCCTTGGTCGACCATCTTGAGACTGGCGAACCTCTCCTATCGTTACAGGTCATGAGAGGCAGGTCTTGAGAGGCGAGAGGAGCCCGGGCGAACCGCCTTCTCTCCCACGGAGCATCGCTCCAACGCAAGAGTCGCCCGAGCTCGAATGAGTAGACGCCGCGCTTGCCTTCAGCTTGCGGCGAGCAAGGTGCCCAGGGGCGGCGCCTACGGCTCGCGCCGGGCTCGGCCATCCCCGGGGAGAGTGGGTCCGGTCGAACCGAAACCCCTGGGCGCATGACTCTTCGACCTCGGCGGCTGAGGTCCTATGCCCCTAGCCTCGCACGACTTTGGGTCGAATGGGCCCGCCTGGATTCGAACCAGGGACCAACGGATTATGAGTCCGCTGCTCTAACCAGCTGAGCTACGGGCCCCGCGAGAATCGAGCCTAGCCCACTCCGCGGAAAGTGCGAGGCGTAAGCCAACCGCACTTTCCGCGG
>DATDDZ010000141.1:0-4673 GCA_036523555.1 Gaiellaceae bacterium | reverse complement strand
TGCGCCATGCCGCCGACCGCGCCGAGACCGCGATTACCGGCCTCGGCCGGCCGCTCGATCGGTACCTGCTCGAGCTCGAGCCCGAGCGGGCCGAAGGACGGTCCTGGTACGGCGGTCCCGGAGCGGGCGAGCTGATCGACTGGGCACCGGTGCTGCAGCGGGCCGGGGTGAGCGTCTGCTCCACGCGGGTCGCGCAGGCCTATCTCGAGCTCGCCGTGCTCGTCCGTGCGTTGCAGGGCCTTGCCGACATGGCTCGGATCGAGGCGATTCCGGACCGATCGTCGCTCTGGGCGGGCCTGTTCGACCTGCGCGAGAACCTGGAACGCGCCGCGGTCGACCTGCGCGCACTTGCCGCTTAACCGGTCGCGGGAGCCAAGCCCCCGCGACCTCCACTGGCCGGCGTCGCAAGCGAGCGCCTTGGAGATTTCTGTCGTCGGGTCGATCAACCTCGACCTGGTGGCGAAGGTCGACCGGCTGCCGCGACCGGGCGAGACCGTGAGCGGCGCGACGCTGGAGCGCATCCCGGGAGGCAAGGGGGCGAATCAGGCGGTCGCCGCCGCACGCCTCGGCGCGGGCGTCCGGCTCATCGGCTGCACCGGCGACGACCCGCCCGCCGACGAAGCGCTCGTCGCACTTCGCGAGGCGGGGGTCGAGCTCGACGTTCGCCGGACCGGCGAGCCGACGGGCATCGCGCTCATCCTGGTTTCCGAGGACGGGGAGAATGTCATCGTCGTCGTGCCGGGAGCGAACGCGCTCGTCGGAGGATTCTCGACGGGCGGCAACGTGCTCTGCCAGCTGGAGATCCCCGACGAGGCCGTGAGGGAGGCGCGCGCGCAGGCCGCCTGGCTTTGCGTGAACGCTGCGCCCGCGCGGGCGCTTCCGGTCGAGGCCGACCTCGTCGTCGCGAACCGCTACGAGGCCGAGGTCGTGGGCGACCAGCCGCTGCTCGCGGTCACGCTCGGCGAGGAGGGCGCGCTGTTGCTCGAATCCGGGAAGGAGGTGGCACGCGCACGCCCGCCGCACGTCGTCGCGGTCGACGGAACCGCCGCAGGGGACGCATTCACGGCCTGTCTCGTCGTCTCGCTGCTCGAGGGGCGCGACCGGGAGGAGAGTCTTCGGCGTGCCTGCGCGGCGGGCGCGATCGCCGCGTCACGGCTCGGTGCGCAGCCCTCGCTGCCGAGTGCGGCGGAGGTAGACGAGATACTCCGGTCATGACCCCGACGCCCATCCTCCTCGACTGCGATCCCGGGCACGACGACGCGATCGCGCTCCTGCTCGCGCTGGCGTCGCCCGAGGTCGAGCTGCTCGGCGTCACCACCGTCGCGGGCAATCAGACGCTCGACAAGACGACCGCCAACGCGATCCGCGTGCTCGAGTTCGCCGGCCGCGGCGAGATTCCGGTTGCCGCGGGCGCCGACCGGCCGCTCGTGCGCGAGCCCTTCGTCGCCGCTTACGTCCACGGCGAGACCGGCATGGACGGCCCCGACCTGCCGCCCCCGCGGAGCGCGCCCGTCGACGGCCACGCCGTGGACTTCCTCGCCGATGCGATTCGCGGTGCGGGCCGGCCGGTCACGCTCGTCCCGACCGGCCCGCTGACGAACGTGGCGCTCATGCTCGCGCTCCATCCCGACGCGCGCCCGGAGCGGATCGTCCTGATGGGCGGGGCCATCGCCGAGGGCAACGTCACCCCTGCGGCCGAGTTCAACATCTGGTGCGATCCCGAGGCTGCCGCGCGTGTGTTCGCGAGCGGGATCGACGTGACCATGATCGGGCTCGACGTCACGCACAAAGCGCTTTTCACGCAGGAGTACGGCGACCGTCTCGAGGGCCGGGTGGGGGAGATGGTCAATCAGCTGCTCGCGTTCTACAACCAGTTCCACCGGCACGTGTATTGCTTCGACGGGTCGCCGATTCACGACGCCGTCGCCGTCGCCCATGTGCTCGGGCAGGGTCTCGTCGAGACGGTCGAACGCAACGTCGAGATCGACATCGAGTCGGAGCTCTGCCGCGGCCGCACCGTCGTCGACCTCTGGCGCCGGACCGAGCGGGAGCCAAACGCGCACGTCGGCGTCGACATCGACGCCGTCGGGTTCCTCGACCTCCTGGTGGAGCGGCTGAACTCGCTCACGTGAGCCTCGTCTTCGCCGCGATCGCGCCGCACGGGACGGTGTCCGTCCCCGGCGTGCCCGCGGCGGCGGTTCCTGGCGCCGAGGCCACGCACGCGGCCCTCGAGGAGCTGGGCCGACGGTTCACTGCCGCAGCGCCACAGGCCACCATCGTCCTCACGCCGCACAACGTCCACGTCGCGGGCCACTTCGCCGTCGTCCTCGCGGGGACGCTCGCGGGCAGCCTCGCCGAGTTCGACGCACCGGAGGTCGAGCTGTCCTGCCCCGTCGACCTGGCTCTCGCCGCCGAGTGTGTGGTCGCGCTCCACGACGCGGAAGTCCCCGTCGTCGGCGCGAGCTTCGGTGCCAACGATCCCGGCGCGGCGACGGCGCCGATGGACTGGGGCGTGCTGATCCCGCTCTGGTACATGGGCGGCAGGTCGGAGCCTCCCCTCGCGGCCGTCGTGGTCAGCCCGGCGCGCGACCGGCCCATGTCCGAGCACGTGCGGGCGGGAAAGGCACTCGCCGATGCCGCGGCGGCATCGAGCCTCCGCGTCGCGCTGGTCGCCAGCGCGGACCACGGCCACGCGCACGACGCGGAGGGCCCGTACGGGCTCGACCCGGCCGCCGCCGAGTACGACGCGCGGGTCGTCGAGCTCGTCGCTGACAACCGCCTGGCGGGACTCGCAGAGCTCGAGCCCGAGTTCGTCGACCGCGCGAAGGCCGACAGCTGGTGGCAGCTGTCGATGCTGCACGGCGCGCTCGGGGGCGGCTGGCACGGCGAGCTCCTCTCCTACGAGGCGCCGACGTATTTCGGGATGCTCTGTGCCGCCTATGCGCCGAGGTAGCGCCGTGGCCTATCGCCGATTCGGAGCCGCTGCTACCCAGCAAGGTAGACGTGCGACGGCGGCATCTCATCGTTCCTCTCATCGCAGCTGCGGCCGTCGTCGGCGTCGCCTCTTCGAGGGCAGAGAAGGATGGTGACCGCGACGGGCCCGCTCGGGTGGCGCGGGCGGCCTGGCACACCCGCCTGCATCGTCCTGCGCGAGGGATCACACTTCCGCGAGCTGTCGAACACACGTCGCGGGTGGCGCCCACTCCGACTCGCACACGGCCGGTCGCGCGTCCGTCGCCCCCGCGTGGCAGGCAGGCCGCGCGCGTGACGCCACCCGTAGCCGCGAGCCCCGCGGCGACGCCGCCGGCCGGAGACGAGCCGACCGAGCGACCCGAGCCGCCGCCGCTTGCGATTACCGACGTCAATGTCGCCTCGGTTGACGCGTCGGGCGCCCGCATCTCCTGGCTCACGACCGTACCCACGCGCGGCCTCGCCGCCGTGGGCCTCGACGAGCCGTCGACCTGGGCGAAGCCGGACGACGAGCTCGCCGTCGAGCACCTGAGCGTGCTGGACGGGCTCGAGCCGGGCACGGACTACCACACATATCTCCACGCCATCGACGCGGAAGGTCGCGCCACCACGGCCGAGGCCGCGTTCACGACCGCGCCGCTCCCGCCGGCATCGACCGCGAGAACCGAGGGCGACGACATCGTCGTCGACGGGCGCGCGTTCTTCCCGACCGCCGTGTGGCAGCAATGCTCCGACGCGCTGGGCGCGAGCGTCGACGACGGGATCAACCTCTTCATCGGTCTCGGCTGCCACGGAGAGGACGTCGCCCTCCCGCGTCTGCTCGATGGCCGAGCGTACGCGCTGGTCGACGCCGAGCACGCAGACGCGGACGGCCGCGGACTGATCGGCTGGCATTACCCGGACGAGTGGGACGCGTCCCTCGACGGCTCGATCAGACGTGACCAGCTCCGGACGGCCGTCGACCCGCGCGACGGCCGCATCAGCTTCCTCACCCTGACCAACCACTTCTACAGCCGCGCCGAGCCGCTGCCGCAGGGAAAGGGGATGTATCCGGTGCTGCTGTCCCTCCCTGACGTCGTCGGGTTCGACCTCTACCCGCTCCAGGGCTGGTGCCGCCCGGCCTTCGGCGACGTCTTCGACGCCCAGAGCGAGCTCGATCGGCTCACCGGCGGCAAGCCGACCTTTCAGTGGCTCGAGGTCACCGCGATGGAGCAGGAGTGCGGCCGCGACCGGACGCTCGATCCGACTCCGGCGACGGTGCGGGCCGAAACCTGGCTGGCGATCGCCGGCGGCGCGGACGGCGTCGGCTACTTCCCCAGCCGCTGGGATAACGCGATCGGCGCCGAGCTGACCCGGACGAACCGCACGATCAAGGCGCTCGCGCCGGCGCTCGCCGCACCCGAGCTGCCGGCTCGCGCCGACACGGACTCGGTTCGAGTCGCCGCGCGTTCCCGCAACGGCGCTCTCTACGTGATCGCGGTCAATACCTCCGACGCGACGGTGCATGCGCAGATCTCCGTCCCGGGAATCGCGGGTCGGTCGCTCCACGTGTACGGCGGCGGCGACGCGAGAGGGTCCGGCGCGTCGAGCTTCGGCGACGTCTTCGGCCCGCTCGCCGCCCGCGTCTACGTCGTGCCTCCGGCCGGCTGGTAGGAAGCCGCCTCTCCACGGCGAACTCGCGTCGGGAATGGCGCGCCGCCGCA
>DATDDZ010000140.1:0-3264 GCA_036523555.1 Gaiellaceae bacterium | reverse complement strand
GCGGCCGCGGGCAGCAGGACCGCGAGCGGACGGCGCATGATCGTGCGCGCGAGCGCCTGCCACGCTCCCGATCGCGATCCGAGAGCCGGCGCACGTCTCCGCCGGAGCCGGAGCCCTGTCAGCGCGCGACGGCCGCAGAGGGAGAGCAGCGCGGGCTGCAGAGTCAACGCTGCGGCGACGGCGACGACCGGAACCAGCAGGCCGGCGAGCCCCATCGTCTGGATGAAGGGCACGCGGACGAACAGAAGGAGGGCCAGCCCGATCGCAACCGCGAGCGCCGAGAAGACGACGGCCCTTCCGGCGGTCGCCATCGTCCGGACGACAGCGGCCTCCCTGTCCGTCTCGCGCTCGAGCTCCTCGCGGTAGCGACCGACGATGAGGAGGGAGTAGTCGACCGCGAGGCCGAGCCCGAGGAGCTCGACGAGGTTGACCGCGTAGGGAGTGATCGCGAACAGATGCGTGGCGCCGGAGAGCAAGACGAGGCTGCCCCCGATCGCGCACGCGGCGAAGACGAAGGGGATCGCAAGCGCGACAGACAGTCCGAGCACGAGCGCGAGCACGAGCACGGCGAGGGGAATCGCGATCGCCTCACCGCGTCTGAGGTCGGAGGCGAGGACCGGATCGAGGTCGTGCTGGATGGCCGGCTGGCCGGTGACGATGGCCCGCGGGGCTCCGCCCTGGCGGAGAGCGCGGCGAAGGTCGCCCGTGTAGCGCTTCGCCTGCTGCAGGCCAAGAGTCGTCCCGACGTCTCCGTAGACGGCTCCGGTGCCGACGCGGAAGGTGCCGACCCTCCCGCCGGGAAGCACCGCCGCGGCGCGCTCGAGCCGGCCGCGCAGGCGTGCCTGTAGTTGCCGGTCGGAGGCGTTGTGAACGCGGAAGACAACCGTGAACGTGCCGGCCGGGCGCTCGCCGAACTCCCGTGCGAGAGCCTGCTCGGCCCGCTGCGAGTCGCTGCCAGGGACGGCGAAGGAGCTCGACAGGTGCGACGGCAGGGACAGCGACACCACGACGCCGGCGGCGAGGGCTGCAAGCCAGCAGCCGAGCACGAGCCGGCGGTGGCGCAAAACGAGGAGCGTCCACCTCGTGAGCCGGGGTGGGCGCGTCGAGGTCATGTCCGGCTCCCCTGTCGGGGAGGGGCGATCGCCCCTCCCCGTGGGGACACGCCTACCTGACGACCTCGATCGCCAGGCGAATCGCCGGCAGCTGGTATCCGAGCGCGAGGCCCGGAACATCCCTCGCATACGTCAGCACGGGAACCATGCCGTAGGGCGTGTTGGGATAAGACGGCTGCTGCGTGTAGAGCAGCGGATACATGTCGATCAGGTGCGTTCCCGGAGCACCCGTCGCCACGAGGTTCAGGACGACGTCGCCGTTGCTGTTGAACCCACAGCCGTAACCGACGTAGCTGTTGTCGTAGTCGACGGCGATCGTGTTGTCGAGCTGTGTCCAGCCGACACCCTTGAGGTGGACGGTGAACTTCTGGCCCGCCTTCAGCTTCATGGACGAGATGCCGACCACGCTTCGCTTGACGAAGTACGGCACCTGCGCCTTGATCTGGCCGCCCTGGAGCAGCTGGATGACGTGCCAGCCGCCGAGACCGTCAGGCACGGAGACCGGCTGCTGGAGCGAGCCCGTGGACGTCGCCTTGCCGCTCCCGAGCGGCACGGAGACGAAGCTCCAGCACGTTCCCGTGCAGTTGACGCGGTTGCCGACGACGGTCGACCAGACCACGTCGACCGGCGTGTCGGGCGTAAGCCCTGCGGCGGTGACGTCGACCTTCGAGAGGACGGGGCCGGCTGACGAGCTCAGCCGTGCGGAGGCGCTCGTCCCGGCGGCGAGACCCGTGGCGGCCAGAGTCGTCCGGGCATCGAGCGTCGGCGAGACCGCGACCGGCCAGTCGAATCGCCGCGGTGGCAGACCCGCGTCCTTCGTGACCTTGAACGTGAACTGGTCCCCGAGCGCCCAGGGAATAGGGGACTGCGGGATGTTCAGGTAGTTGACGGCGATCGCGTCGCCGACGACGACGGAGTGTCGGCCCACCGGGCCGGCTGCGCGGAACTTCACCGTTGCGACGCCCCGCGTCCAGTTCGCGGTCAGCGAGCCCGTGTAGTGGTTGTCGTAGTAGAGGGCAGCGCCGCCCTCGTAGAGCGACGCGCCGAGGCCCGAGTACGTGAGCGTGATCATCGTGCCCACAGGCCCCTTCTTCGGCGTCATCGTGGCCGACCGCGAGATCAGGAACCCTGTTCGCGCGACCTGAACGCCGTCGATGACCGCGTACACGTCGTGGATGCCGCCGAAGTCCTTTGGCGCCTTGAGGTTGATCGAGAAGGCACCGGCGGCGTCGGTCGTCGTCTTCGCGAGCACGACCGTGACCTTGTCGGCCTTGCGGCCGAGATAGTCGACGCTGTCGGGGCGGGCATCCACGACCCACGTCACGTTCGACGTGCTCCAGACGATCGACACGTCCTTCTGCGCTGCTAGGCCCGTCCCCGAGAGCGTGTAGCGCGTGCCGGGGGCCCCGATGTCGGGCTTCGCCTGCAGGATGTTCATGTTCTGGGCCGGCTTCGACGGGGCGGCGATCGGCCCCGGCAGAGCGGCCACCCCGGGAATCTGGGGTGGTGTCAGAGCTTTGGGCTCGGCCGAGGCCAATGCCGGCAGAAAGAGCGCCCCTGCCAGCACTGCGCCTGCGAGCCCGAGCTTCCATTTCCTGGAAGCTGGATGCTGTTCGGTGGCGCTCATTGGATTGTCTCCGTTTCCTCTCGTGTTCCTACGGGATGACGGTGATCTGGTAGTCGAAGGTCGCCGTCTTGCCGCTGACCGTGGTGAAGCTGACCGTGATGGTCGAGTCGCCCAGCGGGTAGGTGGCCGGCAGGATGAATGCATTCGTCCAGAACCAGACCTTGTTTCCGGTCGCGCCGTGCGAGCCCCAGTTCAGGAGTACGTTCGGGAGGCCCGGGACCGAGAAGTGGGCCTCGGCCACGTTGTCGATCGAGAGCACCGCTCCGGTGGCGAGCTCGTAGCCCCAGGTGCGGACGACGACCTGCTCGCCGCGCTTGTAGACGTTCGTCTGCGTGCAGCCGATCGGCCGGGGCGCCGCACCCGAGGGGCGAGTGCCGTTGACCGTGTCGACGTACAGGGCGACGTTGAGCTTGGCCCCGCTTGGCGCTGGGGTCGAGCCCGGGCCCCCGCCGTACGGCGTCTGCGGCGTCGCGGAGATCGTCAGCTGCGACGTGGGAACCGGGATCTGGACGAACGACCCGAGAT
>DATDDZ010000139.1:0-4241 GCA_036523555.1 Gaiellaceae bacterium | reverse complement strand
GTGTGCCCGGCCGCGAGCACCGGATCTGCCGCGGCGAGACGCGCGTCCTCGGCCGCGTTCTCGACCGCGACCGGCAAACGGGATTCGAAACACTCTCCGGAAAGCCACGCGGTCAGTGGCGTCCGGGAGCCGACGGCCTCCTCCGCGCCGGGCCCCGAGCCCGCACTGACGACGAGCTCGCCGTCGTCGTAAACGCGGACGACACAGGCGTCGACGCCCAGCAGCGCGGGTGCCTGATTCACGACCTCTTCGAGGACGACCCCCGGGTCGAGCTCAGTCGCGAGCGCGCCGCCGGTCCGGGCCAGCTGCTGTGAGAGAGCCCGCGACGTGCGCTCGACTTCGAACAGCTCGCTCCGGTCGAGTGCGCTGCGCGCGACGTCACCGAGATGTCGGGCCAGATCGAGGTCCGGGTCGACGAAGACGTGCTCCTCGCGAAAGAACACCAGCACGAGGCCGGCCCCCTCCGCCCGCGAGCTGGCGACCGGGATCGCAAGGAGCGACTGGTAACCCACGGACGCCGCGAGGTCCCGCCACTCCGAGTCGAAGCGATCGTCGCGCTCCACCGCCGGCGAGGCGAGGGCGCGCCTGTCCCTGGCAGCGGCACTCAGGCAGTCGGCTGATTCGGGGATGCCGCCGGCGAGGGCATCCCGGAGCGCCTGCGGAAGGCGACGTGCCGCCGAGAGCTCGAGGCCCGCGCCGTGGGGCATCAGCACCGCGGTGAAGGCCGCGTCGAACGCTTCCTTCGCGGCCCGCGCGAGGGCGGTGACCGTCGCAGAGTGCGAGAGCGATTCGGTGAGCACCTCCGTGATTCGGAACAGCGTCGTCTGCTGGGCGATTCGCCGTTCGTTCTCCCGCAGGAGGCCGGCGACGCGAAACGCGAGACCGATCTCGCGGGCCACGGCCTCCGTCAGTGCGATCTCCTCCCGAGCCCATCGACGGGTCGTGACGCGATGGAGCGCAAGGCTTCCCAGCAGATCGTCGAAGACCACAATGGGCACTGCGAGGACGGCACGGCTCCCCATCGAGCGCAGCGGCTCGCGCCCTCCGAGCGACGGATCGTCGAGCTCGGGAGCTCGTTCGACGTCCTCGATCGCGACGGTCTGCCGTCGCCGGGCCGCGAGACCCGAAACCGGAAGCGGATGCGCCTTCCCGATCGGCTCGACCGAGGGGGTCGTCCACTGCGCGGTCACTTCTCCCTCGGCGCCGATACGGATGTGGCAGCGGTCGACCCCGAGCGCTGTCCCGACCTCGACGACGGCGACGCGGAGAAGCTCGTCGATGTCGAGCTCGGAGCGGACCCGCGCCGAGATGCGCGCGACGACGCGCTCCCGCTCGAGGGCGTCGGCGAGCGCCGTCGTCGAGCGAGCGCGGTCGAGCGCCAACGCCGCCTCCCCGGCCACCGTCTGCAGCAGGTTGAGATCCTTGGCGGCGAACGACCGGGGCTCCGTCACCGTGCCGACGACGAGCACCGCGATGACGCGTTCGTCGGCGATGAGCGGCACGAAGGCAAGGCTCTTGGCACCGGCTGCCTCGACCAGTCTCGGACTGACGATCTTGGACGAAGCTGCGTCGTAGACGGCGAAGGGCGCTGCCTCGCGTGCCGCGGTCGCGACTCCGGAGGGCTCGTGGTCGAGGTCGATCCGCACGTCGGGTAGCCAGTCGAGCTCGCGCCCTTGCGCCCGCCCGAACAGTCCCGAGGCCTCGCGCCGATCTTCGTCGACCAGCAGAAGGCATGCGATCTCGACGCCCACCAGCCGCTCCACCTGCGCGAGCACCGCCCCTGCGAGCGTCCGCGGGTCCCCGCTCTGGGCGAGCGCGTCGGCCACCGCTGCGAGCGACTGCAGCTCGCGGCCCTGGACCTCGCTGCGGGCCTCCGCCTCCCGCACGCGGAGGCCGCCGGTTGCGAGGATCGACCGCTCGCGCCACCGGGCGAGAGCGAGGAACGCCGGCAGGCCGATGAAGAACGCTGCCGCCAGGGTCGGCCAGACGGCCCCGCCCAGAAGCTGCCGGTGCACGAGAACCTCGATCCCGTAGGCGGTCGCCGCGACGCCGAGCATCGGGAACACCAGGAAGATCCCGAGATCGAGGAGGGAGGCTCGCCGGCGTGCGGCCCAGAGCGGCGGGGCCAGCAAGGCGGACGCTCCGAGATAGGCCGCGCCGACGACCAGGAGCGGCATCCCGTCGAACCAGAGGGCTTTGCTGGCGTGTGACACCGGGCTCCCGAATTGTATGGAGCCAAGACGAAAACAGGGATGTCCGGGCCGTGAGTTCTCTCGACGTGACGCGCCGTTCCCGCTTCCAAAGATAGGCCGTTCGGCCTATTGGAAAGCAACCCCCGACCCGGTACCGTCATTGCCACTGGGCGATGCGAACCGCGGTGCGTTCCTGGCCTTGCATTCCGCGGTGAGCACTAGGAGGAGGCCCGTCGCCACCGACCCCCCCGAGCGACGGGCCTTTTCCTGACTTCCTCGCTTCCCTTCTCGCTTCCCTGACCGGCGTGGGCTCCTGCCCGGCAGAGCCGGGCTCCGCCGCCGCCTCGCACGGCTGGCCGCGCTCCAGCCAACAGTCCGTACTGGGTAGTACTGTCCTGTCGGCCTACGCGCGCCCCATCCGGCGCGCCAGGAGAGCGAGGACGTGCAATGCCGGCGTCGGCTCCCGCGCGGCAAAGGTCGGCTCGCCGGGCGCCGCTCCTTCCTCCGCCGGCCGCGAAGAGGCGTTGCTACCGTGGCTGACGGTTTGGTCAAGCGGGTCTTGCTTGCATCGCCGCGGGGGTTCTGCGCGGGAGTGGAGCGCGCCGTGGAGACGGTGGAGCGTGCCCTCTCGCTCTACGGGGCGCCGGTCTACGTCCGGAAGCAGATCGTCCACAACGCCCACGTCGTGAGAGATCTCGAGGAGCGGGGCGCCGTCTTCGTCGAGGACGAAGCAGAGGCTCCGCCCGGCTCGGTGATCGTGCTCTCCGCACACGGAGTCGCGCCGTCCGTGTATCGCCGGGCCGCGGCCAGAGGGCTGACCACGATCGACGCCACGTGCCCGCTCGTCACGAAGGTGCACGTTCAGGCCCGGCGTTACGCAGCGGAAGGCTGCCGGGTCGTCCTGATCGGCCACTCCGGACACGAGGAGGTCATCGGGACGATGGGTGAGGCGCCCGAGGCGATCGTCCTCGTCGAGGGCGTCGAAGACGCGCGAGCGCTCGAGATCCCGCCGGGCATGCCGGCCGCCTACATCACGCAGACCACGCTCTCGGTCGACGAGACGACCGAGATCATCGACGTCCTCAAGCGCCGCTTCCCCGACATCCGGGCGCCTCAGCGCGAGGACATCTGTTACGCGACCTCGAACCGCCAGTGGGCCGTGAAGGAGCTGCTCGAGGAGATCGACGTCCTGCTCGTCATCGGCTCGGCGAACTCGTCGAACTCAAACCGCCTGGTCGAGGTGGCCCGTTCGGCGGGCGTGGAGGCCCACCTGATCGACGACGAGACGCAGATCGACGAGCGCTGGCTCGAACATGCCGGGACGGTCGGCGTGACGTCAGGAGCGTCGGCGCCCGAGCGGCTCGTCGACCGTGTCTGCGCCTGGTTTCGGTCTCGGGGTGTCCGCGACATCTCGTCGTTCTCGAGCGCGTTGGAGGACGTCGTCTTCCGCCTGCCGGTGGAGCTTCGGCGGACCGCGACACCCGCCGCCTGAGCGGCGGCCGGCGACGACATTCCAGCCCCGACTGACTCTCCAGTCCGCTTGCCTTTGACTCGTTAGTCCAGCTACCCTAGACTAGATCGCCATGGCCGACTGGCCGCCCAACCCGTTCGTCTACGACCGCCCGCTTCCGCCGGAGGAGATCATCGACCGCGAGGCCGAGATCGAGACGCTGCTCGGCCTCGCGGACGCCGGTCAGACCGCACGCCTCTCGGGGCCGCGGCGGTTCGGCAAGACGACGCTCGTGCGGAAGCTCCTCGCCGAGGCCGACCGCCGCGGGCTGGCGACTGTCTACGTCGACCTCGATCGGGTCGTCTCGCTCCAGGGGGTCAGCGAGCGGATCGAGGCCTCGTACCGGCGACAGCTTCAGGGCCCCGTCCGCCGCACCGCCTCCAACGTCATCCGCACATTGAGGCCTCGAGTCGCGGCGGGCGCCGGAGGGGTTCGCGGTGAGATCGCACCCGTGCTCGAGGACGACGCGAGGCGCGTGCTCGAGCGGATGCTCGACCTGCCGCTTGACATCTACAAGAAGCACGGGCGGAGGACACTGG
>DATDDZ010000138.1:0-2528 GCA_036523555.1 Gaiellaceae bacterium | reverse complement strand
ATGGGCCCGCCTGGATTCGAACCAGGGACCAACGGATTATGAGTCCGCTGCTCTAACCAGCTGAGCTACGGGCCCCGCGAGAATCGAGCCTAGCCCACTCCGCGGAAAGTGCGAGGCGTAAGCCAACCGCACTTTCCGCGGTCAAGTCCGCTGCTCTAACCAGCTGAGCTACGGGCCCCGCGAGAATCGAGCCTAGCCCACCCCGCGGAAAGTGCGAGGCGCGAGGCCCCGGAGCCATGTGGCCACGTCCGGTGCCTGGCACCGGACCTGTCCCACGCCTGCGCCATCGAGAGCACAGGCCGCGGGCGACGGGAGACGCGATCGCGCTCGAAAAGCTCCCGGGAGCGGCGGAAAACGTGCCTGCCGCGAAAGGGCGATGACGACGCACCCCGGCTTCGAGACAGTTCCCCCCTGACAGGGGCGGCCGGAACCCTCACAATACGGATCGGTCGTGGCACGTCGAACGAGGGAGGTTTGAGGGAGCCGTGAAGGTCTTCCACCGCGAGACGGAACTGAGAACGGCGGGCGGGCTCACCGTCCGGGACATCACAGGAGAAGTGAACGAGGCGGTTCGCGAGAGCGGTATCACCACCGGCATCGCGTGCGTCTACTCCCCGCACACGACGTGCTGCGTTCGCGTGAACGAGTTCGAGGCCGGCTTCATCGACGACTTCGCCGAATTGCTGCGCCGGCTCGTTCCCTCCGAGACGTACTACGCCCACGACGACTGGGACAGGCGCACCGAGAACATCTGCCCCGAGGACATGGACTTCGGGAACGGGCACTCGCACTGCATGGCGATGCTGCTCGGCACCGCCGGCGAGTCGGTTCCGGTTCGCGAGGGCGAGCTCTTCCTCGGCACGTGGCAGCGCGTGCTGTTCATCGAGCTCGACCGCGAGCGCGACCGTCGCTGGCTGGTCCAGGTCGTAGGGAACTGAGCGGCGCGCGCTCGACCGGCGCGCACGCCGCCCGCAAATCCGACTTTCGGTGATCCCGCTTTTGAGGGTCGAGAAGCGCTCGCCCGGGAGCGACAGAGTGAGTGCGCGCACGCGCCGCGCGGACACCGATGACGAAGGCCTTTTCACACGCCAAACGCCTGCTGCTGCTCGCCGTCACGACGGTTCTCGTCGTCGGCGTCTTCAGCGGCTCCGCCAGCGGGCGCGCGGCCGGGGTGCAGTTCGTTGCGGGTAACTCACGCGTCGTCCAGGGGAACGAGATGACCCTCTCTGTTTCCGTGTCGCCCGGCGGCTCGCGCTGCTCTCTCGGCGTTCGCTACAAGAGCGGCGCCAAGCAGCGTGGGCTTCCGGTCGTCTCCGCGGCGGGCGGCCATGCGACCTGGACGTGGAAGGTGCCACGCCTCGTACAGCCGGGTCGCGCCGTCGCCACCGCCTCGTGCTCCGGGGCCGGGCGGGCGACCAAGGCGTTCACGGTGATCGGGCAGATCATCCCGCCGAAGATCACCGTCGTGAAATCGGGCTGGACCGTCCGCAACTACCCGTACGGCGGCAGCGGCGTCAGCTACGGCGTCGTCCTCCACAACGAGTCGACGCAGTCCGATGCCGTCGACGTGGAGGTGCTCGTCAACTTCGTGATGGCCGACAATCGTCTGATCGGCTCGGCGACGTCCCGCATCACCGACATCTCGGCAGGTTCCGATCATGCGCTCGGCGGCGAGCTGAGCTTCCCGGGCGGCGCCCCGATCGCAAGGCTCGAGGTCGTGATCAAGATCGCCAAGCGCGGTCCGGCGACGCATGCGAAGCCCGGCATCTCCGCAGTGCGCGTCTTGCCGAGCGTCTTCGAGCCCGCCTGGTGCGGCTCGATCGAAGGCGAGCTCCAGAACGACCAGCAGAGCCTCACCTTGCAGTCCGCTCAGCTCAGCGCAGTCGTGCTCGACGCCGACGGGAACGTCATCGGCGGGGGCTTCGGCGGGACGTTCGCCTCCCTCCCGCCCTCGGCCCGGATGTTCTTCAAGATCACGACAGGCAGGCGCCCGATCCCCCTGGGCAAAGCGGCGACCGCGCTGGTCTCGGTCGTCCCCGCTTACCAGAAGGGCTAGCGCAGCGCGGCGAGCCCGCCGGCCGCCTGCCATGCTCGCGGGGTGGCGTCCTCGGCCTACCCACTGCCGAAACAGATCCTCGACAAGACCGCCGCGCTGATACTGCTCGCGGCCCTCCTGCCCCTCCTCGCGGTCGTCCTGGCCGTGATGGCGTGTGACCAACTTCTGGTGAGACGCGACCGAGGACCATTCCTCTACCGCGAGGACCGCATCTCGCGTGGGCGGGTGTTCGGGCTGATCAAGTTCCGAACCCTCCGGACGACCGTCCTCGACGAGATGCGGGCAGCGGGCCGCCATGCCAGGCTCTACGAGGCCGATCCGGCGAACCTCACCTGGGCGGGCCGGCGGCTCCTCAAGCCCTGGTACCTCGACGAGGTGCCGCAGCTCCTGAACGTTCTCAAGGGCGACATGAGCCTGGTAGGGCCGCGCCCGTGGCCACCGGAGATGGTCGCCCGTCAGGTCCGTGAAGGCC
>DATDDZ010000137.1:0-4555 GCA_036523555.1 Gaiellaceae bacterium | reverse complement strand
CATGTCCATGGAGGTCGGCGGCGAGCAGCGTCGCGTGGCCGCCCGCGCCGAAGGTCGCGTCGACGACGGTCTCCCCGGGGCGAACCGCGAGGAGCTCGCGCACCTCGTCGGCGAGAACGGGGACGTGATCAGTCGCGCTGTGTTGCAAGACGTTCGGCAACATCCTCCGCACTCCCTTCGACCATTGCCAGCTCTTTACGCCAGGCGGCGCGATCCCAGATCTCGAGCCGGTCGTTGACGCCGGCGACGACGACCTCCTTCCCCAGCTTCGCGTGCGCGATCAGCGAGGCGGGAATCATCACGCGGCCCTGTTTGTCGAGCTCGGACTCGGTCGCCCCGGAGAAAAAGTGCCGCTGGAGGCGGCGCCCTTCCGGGCGGAGCGGATCCAGCGAGGAGAGTCGAGACTCGACGAGTCCAGCCCAATCCGAACGACGGAAGGCGTAGAGACAGCCGTCGAGGCCCCTCGTGACGACGACACCCTCCGCGAACGCCTCGCGGAACCTCGCGGGAAGGGTGAGACGGTTCTTGTCATCGAGGGTGTGCTCGTGTTCGCCTAGAAGCATCTCGGGGCTCGGTAGTCATTTCCACTTCGCCCCACTCTAAACCACTAACACCCACCTGTCCACCCCTGAAGGGTGATTTTCGCCACCGGCCCCCAGCAGCGGCCACTTCCGGGCTCTGGCCGCTGCTACAGGGCGATCGAGGCGCCGTCGAGCTGCGCCTCGTACGGGCCCCGGCCCGTCATGACAGCGGCGCCGCAACGCGCCGCCAGCGCCACCGCCTCCTCGATCGGGTCGCCCCTGCCGAGCGCGAAAGCGAGCCCCGCCGCGAACGAGTCGCCGCAGCCGTAGGCGTCGACGATCGGGCCGGGCAGCGGAGCGGGACGGAACGGGCCACCCGGCTGGACCCAGCCGCCCAGCCCACCCGAGGTGGTCACGACGAACCGTGGCGAGGGCTCGATATCCCCTGGACGGTAGAGCTCGGCGTCGTCCTCCCCGCTCCCGACCAGAGCGTCCAGCTGCACACCGGCCTCCCGCAGGATGGTGAGCTCTCTCGCAGCGGCGATGAGAACGCGCGCCATGCGCGCGTACCGGAGCGCCTCGACATCGCCGCTGACGAAATAGACCGCATCCAGGCCGGCAAGGTCGCGCCAGGGCAGCCTGCTGTCGCCCCCTCGCGGGCGCAGCTTGTCGCCGATGACAGTGATGGTGCGCTCACCGTCGTCGTCCACGTAGGTGAACGCGCGACGCGTCGTGTTCGCCTCCGGGATCGCGCGCACGTCGACTCCCAGGCGAGTCAGCTCTGCCCGGGAGCGGCGACCGTGCTCGTCGGCTCCGAGAGCCGTGAAGAAGAGGCAGGAGCCGGCGAGCCGCCCGAGCTGAACGGCGGCGACCGCGCCGCCTCCAGCCGGCTCCTCCCACTGCTCGACCGCCTGGACGATCTCGCCGGGCCGGGGCACCGCGCCGACGCGCAGAAACTCCACCCACTCCACATGTCCCACCACTGCAACGCGCACGGCAGGCATCCTCACACCTTGCCCCCTTTGGACGTTTCAAGATGTCACAGATGAGCCTGCCGCCGTTCGAACGGTTCTACGAGGAGCACCGCGAGGAGATCCACTCTTTCTTGATCCGCAGGCTCGGGCCTCAGCGGGCAGAGGACGCATTCCAGGAGACGTTCTTGAAGGCCCTGCGCGCATACCCGAACCTCCGGCACGGCGAGCAACTCAGGGCTTGGGCGTACACCATCGCCGGCCGCGTGGCGATCGACGAGCATCGGCGGCCGCGCGCCGACGCGGACCTTCCGGAGCTGGCCTCGCTCGACGGCAGACCGGCCTTCGCAGAGCTCGAGCATCTCGCCGACGAGCTCCCGCCGACCGAGCGTGCCGCGGTGGTGCTGCGCTACGGGTACGACCTGGACTACGCGGAGATCGGCGCCGCGCTGGGCTCGAACGCGACCGCCGCCCGCCAGGCCGCCTCGGCGGGCATCCGCAGACTCCGACGGAAGGAAACGCAATGAACGCAGTCTCCGCAGAGCTCGACCGCCGCTTCCGCGAGGCGGCGTCCGACGAGCACCTCCTCGACGTCGCGTACGACTTCGTCGACTCCCCGATCGGCTCGCTCTTCGTGGCGACGACGGAGCGAGGCCTCTGCCGGATCGTCTATGACGCCGACTCCGACCGGGAGCTCGAGAAGCTCGCGCGCGATTTCGGCGTCCGCGTCCTCCGGTCGGCGAAACCGGTCGACCCGGCTCGGCGGGAGCTGGACGAGTACTTCGACGGCAAGCGGCACCACTTCGACCTGCCGCTCGACATCGGGCCGCTCGCCGCGTTCTATCGGAACGTGCTCGGAGAGCTCGCCCGGGTCCCGTACGGGGAGGTCGTCACCTACGGACAGCTCGCCGCGAGGGTCGAACGGCCGCGCGCCGCGCGCGCCGTGGGCACCGTGATGAACCGGAACCCCGTCCCGATCGTGCTGCCCTGCCACAGGGTGATCGGCTCGACCGGGAAGCTCGTGGGCTACGGCGGCGGCCTCGAGCGCAAGGAGGCGCTGCTCAGGCTGGAGGGTGCGCTGCTCTAGGAGATGCGGTCGAGATACCGGTCCGCCGAGCGCAACACTTTCCGGTGCGCGTCACGGTCGATGACGCGATCCCACCACGCGCCGTAGAGACGATCGAAGCGCAGCGGCTCGATCGCCGCGCGGATGCGCTCGACCTCGCGAGGCGGTAGCGGGATGAGGTTCGGATAGCTCCACATGAAGCTGACCCAATCGGGATCCGCAACGACCTGGACGATGTCGCCGGCCAGCAGGGCACCGCGCCCGCCCGCGCCGCCGCTCCACGTACACACCGTGCCGCCCGCGAAGTGGCCGCCGAGGCGAACGAGCTCGAGCGCGTCGGAGAGACGGAACCGGTCGCCCGACCAGAGCTCGATCCGCGGGCTCGGACGCATGATCCAGCCTCGATCGGCCTCGTGCAGCACGATGCGGGCGTCGAACCGGTCGGCCCAGTCGACCATCGTCGTGTAGTAGTGAGGATGCGAGATCGCGATCGTCTCGAGGCCGCCCGCGTCTCCGACCGCGGCCTCGAGCTCGGCGCCGGCCAGCGGTATGCAGTCCCAGAGGAGACCCTCGACAAGCAGCGCGCGCTGGCCGATCGCAAACGCGGGCGCGAGACCGAGCCCAAGCAGGCCCGGCTCCTGGGGCTCGACGCGGGCCTTGTGGCCGGCGGCGATCTCAGCGAGCGTCGTCCATCGCTGCCCGCCGACGGGGACGTACTGTCGCTCGTCCAGGCAGATGAGGCACGCGTTCGGAGGCTCGACGCTCGGCGCGTACTGCGTCCCGCAGGTGCTGCAGAGATAGGCGATGGGCTCACGTGCGCCGGCCACCTCCGATTCATACCGGTTCGCCGATGTCAGCCGCGGTCAGGCGTCGAGGAGCCGGTAGCCCACCCCCCACACGTTGACGACAAACGTGCCCGGTCCCACGGCGGCGAGCTTCCGCCGCAGCCGTGACGCATGCGAGTCGAGCGTGCGCGTGCGCCCGAGCGACCGAAATCCCCAGACCTCGCGCAGCAGCTGCTCCTTCGTGAACACGCGCGCCGGGTCGGTCATCAGCTTCAGCAGGAGCTCGTACTCCTTGCCCGCGAGCACTACCGGGAGACCGTCGAGCTTGACGCATCGACTCGCGAGGTCGGCGACGATAGGCCCGGCGCGACGAGTCTCGTGGCCGGCCGGGCTCGCGCGGCGGAGGACGGCACGGATGCGCGCCAAGAGCTCCTCGTATGCGAACGGCCGCGCGAGAAAGTCGTCGCACCCGCGCTCGAGCGCGCGGACACGATCGACGAGGTCCGACTCCGGCTCGCCGAGCACGATGACGGGGACGTCTCCGTGACGCGCCCGGCACTCGTCGAGGGCCGCGGTATCGCCGAGCAGGACGAGATCGGGCCGGACCTCCTCCGAGACCAGTTCGAATCCGTCGTCTGCGAGATGCCGTTCGAGAAAGCTGCGCGTGTCGGGCCGCGGTTCGGCGAGCAAGAGCGCAGTCGACATGCGAACGAACGTAGCGGCGGCGTTGCGCCGGCACTAGATGTCCTTTCGCGCGAAAAGGTGACGAACGTTCTACAAGCGGCCCGAACGGACGACGCCCCACAGCAACCAGACGCCGAGGGCGCCGGAGAACGCGAAGCCGAGCACGGAGATGATGTTGATCCCGAGCAGGTGCGGGCCCGTCTTCGCGAAGATCCCGATGAGGCTCGAGCCGATCAGCCCGCCTGCGACGACCATCCCGATCACGAGCCGGTTGAAGACGACGTCCATCCGGTTGAGGAGATCGTCGAGCCCCTTGTGCACGAAGCCGACCTCGATCTGCCCGTCGCGGACCTGCTCGAGCGTGTCGTGGATCTGATACGGGAGCTCGAGTGCCATCTCGCCGAGCCGGAGGCTCTCCTTGCGCGCACGCGCGGCGAGCCGGCGCGGCTTGAGCTGCTCGAGCACGAGGCCCCGCGCGTACGGGCGCGCGACCTCGAAGACGTTGAAGTCCGGATAGAGGTCGATCCC
>DATDDZ010000136.1:0-10137 GCA_036523555.1 Gaiellaceae bacterium | reverse complement strand
CCGCTCGCCGTCTTCGCCCGGCACCAGGGATCGATCGACGGCTATGCGGCTGCGGTCGGGCGCTGGCTCGTCACGCGCGACGGCTTCGACTTCCTCGTCCACTACCTGCCGGACTACGACTTCGCCTCGCACGCGCACGGGCCGGACGAGGCCGTCGAGGCGCTCGGTCGAAGCGACGCGGCGATCGGCGCCCTGGTCGACGCGGCCGGAGGGCCGGAGGAGTTCCTCGAGCGCTATGCGGTCGTCCTCTGCTCCGACCACGGTCAGACGCGCATGCATCGCGACGCGCGCCTCGAGGACTCCTTCGCCGACCTGCCCGACGTTCTCGTCACCGCCTCGAATCGGGCCGGGATGGTCTACCGCCTGCCGGGCAGCACGCACGAGGCGCGCGAGCTCGCTGAGCGCCTCGACGACGTGGACGCCGCGGAAACGGTTCTCTTCCGCGAGGACGGGGAAGCCGTTGCGCGCCGCGAGCGGGAGGAGCTCCGGTTCGCCCCGCGGGAGGGAGGCTGGGAGACGAGCGGCGACGAGTCGCTGCTCACCGCATATCCAGACGGCCTGAGGCGCGCGTGGGCTTCGCTCGACAACCCCAATGCCGGCGAGGTGATCATCTCGGCGGCTGCCGGGGTCGAGTTCGCCGACCTCGCCGGACGGCACCATGTCGGCGGCGGCAGCCACGGGTCCCTGTCTGCGGGCGACTCCGAGGTGCCGATGCTGACGATCGGCCTCGATGCCCAGCCGGAGTCGATCGTCGACATAGCGCCGGCGGTTCTCGAGCACTTCGGCGTCCGGCCGCCCGCATATGCGCGCCGGCTCTCGCGCGTTGCCTGACCCGGGCGAGCTTCGACGGCAGATGGTCGCGTACCAGTTGCGGGGCCGCGACGTCCGCGACGAGCGCGTGCTCGATGCGATGGCCCGCGTGCCTCGTGAGCTCTTCGTCCCGGAAGGTCTCGCCGGCCGCGCGTACGACGATGCAGCTCTTCCGATCGGCGCGGGGCAGACGATCTCCCAGCCGTACATGGTGGCTAAGATCTGCGAGGCGGCCTCGCTCATCGGTGAGGAGCGTGTCCTCGACGTGGGCACCGGCTCGGGCTACCAGGCCGCGGTGCTCTCGGAGCTCGCCGCCGAGGTGGACACGATCGAGCGGATCCCCGAGCTCGCGGAGCAGGCGCGCCTCAATCTGGAGGCCGCGGGCTACAGACGCGTGCGGGTACACGTGGGAGACGGCACGCGGGGGCTGCCGGAGCGCGCTCCGTTCGACGCGATCGCCGTCGCAGCCGCGGCGCCGCACCTGCCGAAGTCTCTCTACGAGCAGCTCGAGCCGCGCGGGCGGCTGGTGGTGCCCGTGGCAGGCGCGGAATCCAGCGGCTCGAGGTGATCATCCGCAGCCCGGAGGGCCCGGCCGTCGTCCGCTCGGTGCCCTGCCGGTTCGTGCCGCTGGTCGGAGAAGAGGGCTTCTGAGGTTTCCGTCCGCGTCCCGCGGGCGCGTGCCGACGGCCGCACCCGCTACGCTCGCGCCCGTCGTGGAGCACCGAGATACCGCAGTCGCGGCCAGCTTGCGCGCCCGCACGAGACACGCCCTCCGCCAGCGGCAGAACTGGGAGCAGCTGGTGAAATTCTGCGTCGTCGGGGCGAGCGGCTACGTCGTCAACCTCGCCGTCTACGTCGCGCTGCTCGACGGCGCCAACCTGCACTACAGGCTCGCGGCCACCGGGTCGTTTCTCGCCGCGGTGACGAACAACTACGTCTGGAACCGACTCTGGACGTTCCGGCACGATCGCGGTCATTTCGGCTACCAAGGCCTGCGGTTCCTCGTCGTCTCCGCGATCGTCTATGTCGCGAACCTCGCGATCCTCACCGCCCTCGTCGAGCTCGGGGCGGGGAAGATCGTCTCGCAGGCGATCGCCATCGTTCTGGTCACGCCGTTCAACTTCATCGGCAACAAGCTCTGGTCGTTCCGGAGCCCGCGCTGAGACTTCTCGTCTGCGGCCTCGCCGCTGTGGCGCTGGCGGCGAGCCTCGGCGCCTCGGCGCTCGCCGCCCCGCCGATCGGCGCGACCTCGAAGCAGCAGCTGACGAAGGAGCGGGCGACGCAACTCTTCGTCGCTGACGACAAGGTCGCGGACTGGCTCGACCGCTATCCGAGCAAGGGTCGCGTCACCGACGCTACGTATGAGCCGGACGCCGCGAAATGCTCGGCCGGCGCACAGGGCGGCTGCTGGACGGTCAACGTCTGGTGGAAGCGAAACGACAAGGTGGACGCGGGCGAGATCGCGACCGGGAAGGTCGACGACCGCACGGGCCGGGTCACCGAGGCCTGGACCGGCCCGCAGGTCGCCTGGAAGATGGCCCGCGGCTACAAGGGCGCGTTCGGCGGCAAGCGGATCAACAGCCTGGCCGTGTGGCTCGCCTTCTCGCTCGTCTTCCTGCTCGGGCTGGCCGACTTCAGGCGGCCCTTCTCATGGCGGAACCTCGATCTGCTCGTGCTGCTGTCCTTCTCGGTGTCTCTGTGGCGGTTCAACCGCGGGGACATCCTCGCGAGCGTCCCGCTCGCGTACCCGCCGCTCCTCTATCTGCTGGCACGGACGATCTGGATCGGTGTCCGCGGGCGGTCTCTGCCGCGGCCGGGCTTCCGCTGGAACGCGGCCGTGCTCCTGGCTGCGGCCGTCTTCCTCGCCGGCTTCAGGATCGGCCTCAACGTTCAGGACTCCAACGTCATCGACGTCGGCTATGCGGGCGTGATCGGCGCGCAGCGAATCGCAACCGGGATCCAGCCGTACGGGAACTTCCCCGCGGAGGGAAGCCTCAAGCCCTGTGGGCCTGCCGACTCCTCAGGCGAGATCCGCGATCGCATCCAGTCGAACGGACGCTGCGAGTCGGCGAACCCGCTCGGTGACACCTACGGCCCGGTCGCCTACGCGGCGTACCTCCCCGGCTACTGGATCCGCGGCTGGTCCGGCAAGTGGGATCACCTTCCCGCCGCGCATCTCACGTCGATCCTCTTCGACCTCCTCTGCATCCTGGGCCTGGCGCTCGTCGGCCTGCGGTTCGGCGGGCGCTGGCTCGGGGCGGCGCTCGCCTTCGCGTGGGCCGCGTTCCCGTTCACCCAGTACGTGTCGATGTCGAACACCAACGATTCGATCGTGCCCGTGTTCCTCATCTTCGGTTTCTGGCTCGCAAGCTCACCGTGGCTCCGCGGCGTGGGCGTGGCACTGTCCGGCTGGACGAAGTTCGCGACACTCGTCGTCGCGCCGCTCTGGCTCACCTACCCCGGTCCCGTCCGCCGGCCCCTCGTTGCGTTCGCCGTCGGCTTCGCGGTCGCGACGGCCGTCGCGTTCTCGGTCCTGTTCCTCGACGGCCATCCGGTCCAGGCGGCGGAGACGTTCTACGACCGCACGCTCCGGACGCAGATCAACCGCCACTCGCCGTTCTCCCTCTGGGACTGGGCGCAGTATCACGCCCGCGGCCTGCCGGATCTACACCTCCTCCAGCGCGTGCTCGAGGGGCTGCTCGTGGCCGGAGGGCTGGTCGTCGCCTTCGTGCCGCGCACGAAGACGCCGCTCCAGCTCGCGGCACTCACCGCGGCGCTCCTGATCGGCTTCGAGCTCGTGCTGACGCACTGGTTCTACCTCTACATCCCGTGGTTCTTCCCATTCGTCGCGTTCGCGCTCCTGGCGACACATGACGGCACCCGGCGGGCAGCCGACGCTTGAGCGGACGATCTGGGCGGCCGCACTCGCGATCGCCCTCTTCGCCCTCTCGTGGACCGCGCTTCACCACGGCTTCTACGCGCAGCCGCCGCAGATCGCCGATACGCCGGTCTACCAGCACTACGGGAACCTGATCGCCGACGGGCACGTTCCGTACCGCGACTTCGACCTCGAGTACCCACCAGGAGCGCTGCCGATGTTCGCGCTGCCCGGGCTCGCGGGGCACGGCGTGGGGCAGGACGTCACGCCGGGTTTTCGCCGTACCTTCGAGACGCTCATGTGGCTCTGCGGCGCCGGCGCCCTGCTCGCGCTCGCATTCGGGCTTCGGGCGCTAGGGAGCAGCAGGGCCACGATGTGGGCGGCCCCGGCGGTCGCCGCGCTCGCGCCGCTCGCCCTCGGCCCAGTCCTTCTGAGCCGGTTCGACCTCTGGCCGGCCGCGATCGTCGCGGGCGCGCTCGCGACGCTCGTCTCGGGCAGGCTGCGTGCCGGGCATGCGCTCCTGGGCCTCGGCGTCGTCGTCAAGCTGTTTCCGGCGATCCTCGTGCCGCTCGGTGTGACGTTCGCCTGGAAGCGGCGAGGCCGGCGCGAGGCCCTGGTCTGTCTCGGGATCACCGCCGCTGTCGTCGCGTTCGTCTTCCTGCCGTTCGTCGCCCTCTCGCCCGGCGGCGTCTGGCGGAGCCTGACCGTTCAGCTGCGGCGGCCGTTGCAGGTCGAGAGCCTGGGCGCGGCGCTCCTGCTCGCGGCGCATCACGCGTTCGGTGTCGGTATCACCGGCGAAACGAGCCACGGCTCGCAGAATCTCGCGGGCAGTGCCGCAGATGCGGTAGCGGTCGTCTCGACGATCGCGCAGCTCGCCGTCCTCCTCTGGATCTGGATCATGTTCGCGCGAGGGCCGGGCGGCCGTGAGCAGCTCGCGCGCTCGAGCGTCGCCGCGGTCTGCGCGTTCATCGCCTTCGGGAAGGTGCTGTCACCGCAGTTCCTCATCTGGCTGATCCCGGTCGTCCCGCTCGTCCGCGGGCGGCGCGGAGTCGCGGCCGGCGCGCTCCTAGGTGCCGCGCTCGTCCTGACCCAGATCTGGTTCCCGCATCGCTACTTCCGGCTCGCGCTCGACTTCGAGCCCGGGCTGTCGTGGCTGCTGCTCGCACGCGATCTCGTGCTCGTCGCCCTGACCGCGGTGCTCATCACCTCACGGCATAGAGGCGCCAGTCGCCCGGAATCCCCTTGAGCTCGTGGGACCCGCGGTCCCGGAACTCGATCCCGGATCCCGCCACGAGATCTCTGACCGTCTGTGAGACGAGAACCTCGCCTGCGCCGGCCTCCCCGGCGACGCGCGCGCCGGTGTGCACGGCGATGCCGCGAACGGCGGTGCCGGCGAGCTCCACCTCGCCGGTGTGAAGCCCGGCGCGGACGTCCAGCCCCACTCGCCGAACTGCGTCGACGATCGCGCGGCCGCAGCGAATCCCTCTCGCAGGCCCGTCGAAGGTCGCGAAGAAGCCGTCCCCAGCCGTGTCGATCTCACGGCCGCGGAAGCGTTCGAGCTCTCGGCGCACGACCACGTGATGCTCGTCGACGAGGTCGCGCCAGCGCCGGTCACCGAGCTCGCGGGCGCGCTCCGTCGAGCCGACGATATCTGTGAAGAGGACGGTGGCCAGCACACGGTCCGGTTCTGCCGGCTCGCGCACCCCGGTCAGGAACTCCTGGATCTCGTCGACGATCTCGTCGCCGGTCCAGATCGAGTGGTCCTCTCCCGGTAGCTCCACGTACTTGGCTCCTGCGATGTAGCGGGCGAGGAAGCGCGCGTTCTCGACGTGGCAGACCCGGTCGCCCGTGCGATGGACGATCAGTGTCGGGGTCTTGATCGTCGGGACGACATGTCGGACGTCGATGTCGAATGCCATGCGCATGAACGCGATCGCGTCGGTCGGGCTCGCAGACTGAACCTGGAGCCGGCCGAGCCAGGCACGTAGCTCTTCGTCATTCGCGCGGCTCGGGATGTAGACGTCAAGGGCGAGGCCCTTGCCCCACCGCTGGACGACATTCGCGGGTATGAGGAACTCCTCCATCTCTGCGCGTGTGGCCTCACCCCACGGCCAATCCTCCGTCCGCTCCTCCTTGACTTCGGCCCCTGCCAGGACGAGGGCGCGCGTTCGCTGCGGGTAGGTGGCCGCGAACAGCAGCGAGAGCGGCCCGCCCTCCGAGACGCCCATCAGCGCGGCCGACCGAGAGCCGACCGAGTCCATGACGGCTCGGATGTCGTCCATCCGCTCCTCCAACGTCCCGAAGTGGACGCGGTCGGACAGGCCCATGCCGCGCTTGTCGAAGAGCAGAAGTCGCGAGAAGGATCCGAGGCGTTCGCAGACGCGCTGGTACTCGGGCCGTTCCCACAAGACCTCGAGGTTCGTGAACGCGCCCATGGCCATGACGAGGTCGATCGGCCCGTCGCCGACGACCTGGTACGCGACATGGACGTCACCGCTCAGCGCGTACTGGATCGGCGGGCTCACGCCACCGCGACGCGAACCGGCTCGCAGCTCGTCGCCCTGCCGGCTGCGTCGCACTCGATCAGCACGCCTTCGATCCGCACGTCCCCGTGTGCCGTCTCGAACCGCACGGGCATCGACGTGCGCATCTGGCGTATGGCGAGGTCGGCGACGACGCCGATGACCGAGTCGTGCGGTCCCGTCATGCCGGCATCGGTGATCGCTGCCGTGCCACCGGGCTGCACTCTCGCATCGTTGGTCTGCACGTGCGTGTGCGTGCCGATCACCGCGGTCACCTTGCCGTCGAGCCAGCGCGCCATCGCGACCTTCTCGCTCGTCGCCTCGCCGTGGAAGTCGACGAAGACGACGGCCGCTCTCCGTCGGGCCTCGGCCACGAGCTCGTCGACGATCTCGAACGGGCTGTGGGGCGCCCCGATGAACAGCGAGCCGAGTAGGTTGACGACGGCGACATCCGTGCCGTCCTTGGCGGTCACGACCGTGAGCCCCTTGCCCGGCGCATGCGCCGAGAGGTTCGCCGGCCTGACGATGCGGTCGCTTTCGCTCAGGTAGGGGACGATCTCGCGGCGTCTCCAGACGTGATTCCCGAGTGTGATCACGTCCACGCCCGAGGCGAGCATGCGGTCGGCCAGCTTCGGCGTGATCCCCACTCCGTCCGCGAGGTTCTCGCCGTTCAGGATGCAGAGATCGGCGTGAAGCTCGTCGCGGAGCGAGGGCAGGCGCCCCTCGATCGCGCGGCGCCCGGGCGCGCCGACGACATCGGCGACGAAGAGGATTCTCAGGGCAGCGTCAGTGTCGCAGCGGAGCGCAGCTCGACAGTGACGTGGTTGCCCGTGTCCTGCGTGTAACGCGCGAGCGCCTGTTTCTCGGCACCGGACACGTCGACGACACGGCCGATCTTCGTGCTCGACGCGCCGATCGCCGAGCCGACGCTCAGAGCCGGGTCGAGGGACAGGTGCGTCATCGAGATAATCAGCGACGGCGCATCCGACGGTTGGATATCGACGCGCGATCCGTACGTTTGTCCGTCCAGGACGAAGTCCGAGATGCCGACGATCGTCCCGTCCACCGGCGCGTAGACGTCGGTGCCCGGGCTCGCGCCGACGTCGAGCACGTCACGCTCGCCGCCGCCCAGCTGGTAGTAGACGAAACTGCCGCCGCCGCCGCCGAAGATCATGTGAGCAAGACGCGACAGCGCGCCGACATTTCCCTGCCGGCCGAGCGGCGTCAGGGGAAGCGCGCCGTCGTCCGAGGTCTGGTAGCCGATCGCGGTCACGCGGCTTTGCGCGATCGGCAGCTGGATCCGGAGCCCGTCGTGCAAGGCGACCGTGAGTGGCGTCGGCGGGCCGACGGGGAGCAGCCGCGTCGCCGGCCCTGGCAGTGCCTGCGAGACCTGGCGGGTCGCTCCCTGGCCGAAGGCGGTCACGAGCAGTGTCCCGACCAGGATGCCGGACAGGACCGTGAGGACGATCAGACGGCGCCCTCGATGGGGGGCAGGGCGAGTGCGCACGCGGCGACGCGCGCCGTGTCCGCGACGGGAGGGGGCCGGCACTCGCGGGACGGTAACGAACCCACGCCCTTTCTTCAACTCGCTCCGACCCCGACTTTGTGACAACGGAACCATAGGAGACGACCGGGTTTCCGCCTGGAGATTGTGATGGTCGAGCGCGAGGTTGCCGTCGGCGGCCCAGTCCCAGTCCCAACGCGGGGGTCTGAGGTGTACGACGGCCGCTGTACGATCAGCCGCATGCCCGCCCGCGCGGCGAAGATCGAGATTCCGCGCTGGATCCAGCTGACGGGGCTGCCGATCATGCTGCTGTTGCTGTGGGTGGTGGCGGGCGCGGTCCGTCACGTCGTCTTCCTGTTCCTCGTCGCGCTCCTGATCGCGCTGCTCCTGAACCCGGTCGTGCGGATGGTGCAGCGGGCGCGAATCCCCCGCGGCTTTGCAGTCGCGCTGGTGTACCTCGTGTTCGCGGTGACGTTGATCGCAGCCATTGGGGCTGTGGGAACCGTGGTCGTCAGCGAGACGAAGACGGCCGCGAAGCGGGTGGATTCCTACTTTACGGACGTGAACGGACGAACCCGCCAGGTCGCGGCGGATCGGGACGTCGATCGGCTCCAGCAGTGGCTCGACAAGCATCGGCTGGGGGGAATCAACATCCAGAAGCGCGGTCACAAGCTCGTGAGCGACATCAGGCGCCACGACGTCGGGAAATACACCGACAAAGTCGTGAACTTCCTCGAGGGCGCCGCTCTGTCGATCGGGAAGCTCCTCTTCAGCGCGCTCATCGTCCTCGTGGTGTCGATCTACATGCTCCTCGACTTCCCGCGGCTGGATCGCGTGATCGAGCGGCGATTCCCACCTCATTCGACATCGATGCCGCTGCTGCCGCGCATGGAGAGCTCGCTGACGAGCTACGTGAAGGGCCAGGCGCTGGTGTCGCTGATCATCGGGACCAGCGCGGGCGTCGGACTGTGGCTGCTCGGCGTCCTCGGTTGGCTTCCGCACGGCCAGAAGTACGCGCTCCTCTTCGGTGCCTGGGTTGCCATCACCGAGCTGATCCCCTACCTCGGCCCGTGGCTGGGGGCGATTCCGCCGGCGCTCTACGCGCTCGTCGTCCATCCGGTCTCGGCACTCTGGGTCGTGCTCCTCTTCCTCGTCATCCACCAAGTCGAGGGCCACGTCGTCGTCCCGAACGTCATGGGCAGCGCGTTGCGGCTTCACCCGCTGCTCGTGATCTTCGGGCTTCTCGCGGGCGGTGAGATCTACGGCCTGCCCGGCGTCTTCGTCGCGCTGCCGCTGCTCGCGGCCGGCCGCGCCGTGTGGGAGTTCTTCTCGGAGCGCGTGGAGCTCGAGCCCTGGGGGGAGGGCGGCGTGCCTCCGGTCGAGGTCGAGCTCGAGGACACGGTCGTGCAGGGGCCTATCCGGCCGGAGTCCTGGGGCGATCGCATCGTGCCCCCGGAGGGCTCGGTCGCAGAAGCCGGCCACGACGACCCTTCGGCTGCGTCCCAGCATTGACCGCCGCGTACCTCCGGGCGCGGGGCGTTGCGCGCCGGTTCGGTACGCAGGTTGCGCTCGAGCCCACCGACGTCGACGTCCAGGTCGGTGAGACGCTCGCCCTGATCGGGCCCAACGGCGCGGGGAAGTCGACCCTCCTATCCCTGCTTGCCGGCGCGCTCGAGCCGAGCAGCGGCTCCGTCGAGCGGGTCGACGATGTCCGGGTCGGCTGGGTTCCGCAGCGTCCCGCCCTCTACGACCGTCTCACGGCGCGCGAGAACCTCGAGCTTTTCGCTCGGCTCGAGGGCGAGCGCGACCCTGCCGGGGCGGCGGCGAGGCTTCTCGAGCGGTTCGACGTGCCACCGGACCGGCCGGCCTACACGCTCTCCGTCGGGAACAGGCAGCGCTTGAACGTTGCGCTCTCGCTTCTCGGTGATCCACGCGTGCTTCTCCTCGACGAGCCGACCGCGTCGCTCGACCCAGGCCAGCGGCGCCGGCTCTGGGAGACCGTGGCCGGCCTTCGTGGTGGCGGCGGCTCGGTCGTGTTCGCGACGCAGAACCTCGAGGAGCTCGATCTGTACGCGGACCGGGTGGCGGTTCTCCAGCGTGGTGCGCTCTCGTTTCTCGGGCCGACGACCGAGTACCGCCGCCTGCACGCCGAGGAGATCTTCGCGTGAGGGGCGTGCTGCTGCTGCTCCGGAAGGACCTCCGGGTGCTCGTGCGCTCGCCGCTCCTCCTTGGAGTGCTGCTCGCGTATCCCCTGCTCGTCGCCGGCCTCGTCGGCCTGGTTGCCGGGTACGGCAGCTCGAAGCCGCGGGTCGCGCTCGTCGACGAGGATCACCTCCCGGCCGAGGTCGCGATCGGGTCCCATCGCTTCCAGATTCGCGATGCGATCGACGAGGTCGGCAAGAACGTCCATCTGACGAGGATGA
>DATDDZ010000135.1:0-15313 GCA_036523555.1 Gaiellaceae bacterium | reverse complement strand
CGCCAAGGAGGCTCAGGCTGCGCAACCGCGTGAGCCGTTCACGCAGCCGCAGCTCGTGGTCAGTCGCCATTGCGCGAGAAGAGCCGCAGGAACCGCGCGACGTAGGGCTTCAGCTCGGGGCGCGGCACGATGGCGTCGATGTGGCCGAAGCGGAGGTTCTGCTCGGCGAGGCCGAAGTCGTCGGGGAGCTTCTCGCGTGTCGTCTGCTGGACGACACGCGGGCCGGTGAAGGCCACCAGCGCGCCCGGTTCCGCCACGATCAGGTCGCCGAGGCTCGCGAAGCTCGCCAGGACACCGGCCGTGGTCGGATGCGTCATCACGCTCAGCATGCCCTGGCCGGCATCGTGAAGATCCTCGACCGCACAGACGGTTTTCGGCAGCTGCATCAGAGACAGGATCCCCTCCTGCATTCGCGCGCCTCCTGACGCCGTGATCGAGACGAGCGGCACGCCGCGCTGTGCCGCGCTGTCGCACGCGCGCGAGAACTTCTCCCCGACGACGCTCCCCATCGAGCCGCCCATGAAGGAGAAATCCATGACCGCGAGCTCGCAGGCTGTCCCGCCGATCGCGGCCTGGCCGATCACCATCGCCTCGCCGAGGCCCGTCGTCATCTCCGCCTCGGCCAGGCGCTCCGTGTAGGGGCGGAGGTCGAAGAACTCGAGCGGGTCCTCCGAGCGGAGGTCCGCCGCCTCCTCGGCGAATGAGCCCTCGTCGACGAGCGAGGCGATGCGCGAGCGGGCGCGCATGGGGAAGTGATGCCCGCAGTGAGGACAGACCCAGAGCGCGGCCTCGAGCTCGTCGTCGCGGTAGTGCGAGTCGCACCCCGGACACGTGTTCGGGTGCTTCTTCGCCGGCGGCTCGGGGACGTTCCGGTGTTCGATGGAGACGTCGATCCTGGAGGACATGAACCGTCGAGTTTAGACCGGCGCGGAGCGGCGGCGGTTACGCCGCCGCGAAGCGCCTGTCCGCGAAGCGGACCTGGGGAGGGGGTCTGGGGGAACCGGGAGGTTCACCCAGCGCCAGACGAGGGCGCGGCCGCGAAGCGTCAGTCCGCAATCGCGGTTGCAGGCCTACATCCCGAGAGCTGCGGCGAGCCGTGCGATCGGCTCCGCGTTGGACGGCTCGAAGCTCGCGCCGCTGAATCCCGCGCCGACGATCCGTGTTCGGCTCCGGATCCCGGCTAGCAACCGCGACGCGTCGTCGAGCGAGAGGCCGCCCGGCTCCGGCATGAAGACGGACAGCTCGCTCGGCTCCAGCACGTCCAGATCGAAGGCGACGTAGGCGGCGGTCGTCCCGTCCAGCGCCTGCTGCACGCCGTCCTCTCCGCTGTGGACGCCGCAAGTGCGGATGAAGTCCTCCTCCGCGGGATCGAGGCTGCGGGCTCCGACGAGGGCGACGTCGCCCGCGGCGACCGCGCCCGAGTCGATCAGCAGCCGAAGAGGGGTCGCCCAGAGATTGCCGGAGGGCGAGCTCTCGACCGTGTTGAGGTCGCCGTGGGCGTCGAGCCAGACCAGGGACAGGCGCCCCTGCCGCGCCGCCAGGCCCTCCACCGCCCCGACGTGGGCGCAGCAGCAGCCGCCGAGCACGAGCGGCCGGTCGGGCAGATCGGCCGCGAGGGCGAGGCTCTGCTCCTCGAGCGACTCCGCCTCGACGATGCCGGCCTCAGGGTAGGGAAGGTCGAGCCACGCCGCCTCGGCCATCGCCTCACCGTCCTCCCCCCAGGCCTGCGGCACGCGCACGAGGCCGGCGTTGTAGACCCGGCCGCAGGCATGGCACTCGTACTCCGAGTCGAGCGCCACGGCGGTGTACGTCCGGCAGTCCGGGCATTTCGCGCGCAGCCGGCTCATGCCAGGTCCCGCTCGAAGAGGATGTCCTCCGTGAGGACCCGCATGCCGGCGGCCTCGTAGAGGCGGGTGGCACCGGTGGGATTGTCGGCGTCGACACCGAGACCGACGTGCAGCTCTCCTCGCCTGTGGAACTCGACGAACGCCTGCCGGAGAAGAGCGAGCCCGATCCCTCTCTGCCGCCACTGCTTCCGCACTCCGAGCGCTCCGATCCAGCCGCCGCCGTGTTTCTTCGGATCGCAGCGATTGACGCCGGCGATCTCGTCACCGTCCCGCGCGACGAACCACAGAGAAGTGTCCGTCTCCGGTACGTCGAGACGGGTCCGCTCCCACGTGTCGAAGGGCAGCGCCACGAAGCTCCACTCGTCCTCGAACGCCTCGCCGAGCGCGGCATGAAACGCGCGTGCGTCCTTCCTTCGGAACGGCGCGAGCTCGATCCCCTCCGGCCAGTGGGGCGGCGAAGGGGGGCCGTCGAACACGATGCGCATGTGGAAGAAGTGGCGACTCTCGCGAAACCCGAGCCGGTCGAAGAGCGCCCGCGCCGCCTCGTTCTCCGCGAGCATGCCGGCCTTGAGCGTGCGAGAGCGCCGAGCGCGAGCCCCCAGCTCGACCTGCTCGAGCAGGAGGCTCGAAAGCCCTCGTGCCCGGAATTCCGGGTGAACGGTCACCCAGCAATCGGTGGCGTCGTCTCGGTGCATGCTCACTGCAAAGCCGGCCGGATGACCGTCCGCCGTCTCGGCGATCCACGAGCCCGCGTCGAAGTCTCCGTGCCGCCAGAAGTCGATCATCTCCTGCGGCCCCCACTCTGACCGGCCGCGGACATCGTCCTCCTCGGCGCGAACGAGAGCGGCCGCGACGGCGAGGTCGTCCTCCTCGCAGGCGCGGAGCCGAAATCCCTCGGGCAGCGGCGAGGTCGGCGCCATCGGCCTCGACTCTAGCCGTGCGACGAGGGGCGAATCAGTCTTCGAAGCGCGTCAGGACGATCGAGGCGTTGTGCCCACCGAACCCGAACGAGTTCGACACGGAGACCCGCACGTCGGCATCGCGCGCGGCGTTCGGGATGTAGTCGAGGTCGCATTCCGGGTCCGCGGTCTCCTGGTTGATCGTCGGCGGGAGCTTCCCGTCGCGTATCGCGAGGGTGGAGAAGATCGCCTCGACGGCGCCGGCGGCGCCGAGGCAGTGGCCGGTTGCGCCCTTCGTCGAGGAGACGGGCGTCTTCCGGGCATTCTCCTCACCGAGCGCGATCTTGATGACGCGCGTCTCCGCCGCGTCGCCGAGCGGGGTCGAGGTGCCGTGCGCGTTGATGTAGTCGATCTCGGCCGGGTCGATTCCGGCCTCCGCGAAGGCGTTCTTCATCGCCCGCGCGGGGTTCTCTCCGGTCGGGTCGGGCTCCGTCACGTGCTTCGCATCGGAGGAGAGCCCGTACCCGGTCACCTCCGCGTAGATCTTCGCCCCGCGTGCGCGGGCGCGCTCGAGCTCCTCGAGGACGAGCACGGCGCCGGCCTCACCCATCACGAAGCCGTCGCGCTCGCCGTCGAACGGTCTGCTCGCCCGCTCCGGATCGTCGTTGCGCCGCGAAAGGGCGCGCATCGCGGCAAATCCGGCGATACCGACCTCGTTGATCGCCGACTCGGTGCCGCCGCAGAACATCACGTCCGCCCGCCCGAGCCGGATGTCGTCGCGGCCCTGCCCGATCGCCATGTTCGAGGCCGCGCAGGCGGTGCATTCCGAGGAGAGAGGCCCGCGGGTGCCGAGCTCCATCGACACCCAGCCCGCTCCCATGTTCGGGATGATGCACGGGATCGCAAAGGGGTTGACCCGGTCCGGGCCGCGCTCCACGAGAGTGTCGTAGCAATCCTGGAACGACTTGATCCCGCCGATCCCGGTAGCGATCGAAGCGCCGATGCGGTCGGGCTCCGCCGCGATGTCGACACCCGAGTCGGCCTCGGCCTGGCGCGCGGCCGCGAGGATGATCTGGGCGAAACGGTCCATCCGCCGGGCCTGTTTGCGCTCGATCCAGTTCGCAGGGTCGAAGTCCTTCAGCTCGCACGCGAAGTGGACGAAATAGTCGCTCGAGTCGAAGTGGGTGATCGGCCCGGCGCCCGACTTCCCGGCGATCAGGTTCTGCCAGCTCGTCTCGACGTCGTTCCCGAGCGGGGTGACCGCACCCAGCCCGGTGATCACCACGCGCCTGTGCCCGTTCGTCGTCGACCCGCTCATCGCAACCTCACATCCCCAGTCCGCCGTCGACGAGCAGCACGTCCCCGGTGATGAACGCGGCCTCGTCGGAACAGAGAAACCGTACCGCCCCGGCGACGTCCTCCGGCCGCCCGAAGCGGCCCAGAGGCGTGTTCGACAGCATGAGCTCCTTCATCTCCGCGGAAATCACGTCCGTGAGCCGGGTGTCGATGTATCCGGGCGCGATCACGTTCGCGCGCACTCCGCGCGTGCCCAGCTCGCGGGCCAGGGCCTTCGTGAAGCCGATGATCCCGGCCTTCGACGCCGAGTAGTTCGTCTGGCCGGGATTCCCGTGCACACCCACGATGCTCGAGATGTTCACGATCGAGCCTGAGCGGCGCTTCATCATCCCGCGCGCCGCCGCCCTGCACGTGTGGAACACCCCACCGAGGTTCGTCTCGATGACCTCGTGCCAGTCCTCGTCGGACATTCTCGCGATGAGGCCGTCGCGAGTCAGCCCCGCGTTGTTGACGAGGATGTCGAGGTCGCCGGCTGCCTCGACGAGCCCCTTTGCGGACGCCGGGTCGGAGACGTCGGCCTCGAGCGCAACGGCGCCTGACTCCCGCGCCACCTCCTCGGCCTCCTCCCGTCCCGACCGGTAGCTCAGGGTGACCCGCGCGCCGGCAGTGGCCAGCTCGAGGGCGATCGCGCGGCCGATCCCGCGCGAGCCGCCCGTGACGAGAGCCGTCTTGCCCTCCAGAGAAGCGAAGGGCGCGCTAGACGGAGGCGAGGGTCTCCTCCAGCTTCTGCAACCCCTCCGGCGTCGAGACCGAGATCGTCTTCGCGTCGCGGTCGATCCGCTTCACCAGCCCGGCGAGCACGTTGCCCGGGCCGACCTCGACGAAGGTCTGCACCCCCTCCCGCACCAGGGCCTGCGCCGCCTGGGTGAATCGGACCGGCGCTGTCAGCTGGTCGACGAGGAGCGGCCCCATCCTCTTGGCTTCCTCGATCCGCGCCGTGACGGTCGACATGAAGGGCGCGGAGGGCTCCGCGAACTTCACGCGCTCGAGCGCCGGCCGTAGGCGGTCGGCGGCGCGGGCCACGAGAGGGCTGTGGAAGGCGCCGGACACACGGAGCTTGACCGCGCGCCGCGCGCCCTCGCCCTCGGCGGCCGAGCACGCCTCGTCGACCGCGGAGTTTTCTCCAGAGACGACGATCTGGCCGGGGCAGTTGTAGTTCGCGGGCCAGACGTTCGCGATCCGCCGGCAGATCCGCTCCACGACCTCGTCGTCGAGCCCGAGGATGGCCGCCATCGAGCCGGGGTTCGTCCGCGCCGCCTCGGCCATCGCCAGGCCGCGCTCGCGGACGAGAGCCACCGCTTCCTCGACTCTCAAGGCGCCGGCGGCGGCGAGCGCGGCGAACTCGCCGACCGAGTGGCCGACGACGAAATCGGGCTTGATGCCGCGCGCCCGGATGGCGGCGAGCACCGCGAGGCTCGTGGCCACGAGCG
Source organism: Gaiellaceae bacterium (assembly GCA_036523555.1). Taxonomy (GTDB): domain Bacteria; phylum Actinomycetota; class Thermoleophilia; order Gaiellales; family Gaiellaceae; genus 3-1-20CM-4-69-9. The sequence continues at coordinate 9,781 of DATDDZ010000135.1, read as the reverse complement.
CCGGCTGCTGGACCTCGGTCTCGACGAGCTCCTCCTCGGAGCCCTCGAAGCAGAGCCGGCGGAGGTCGAGGTCGGCGGCAAGACTCGCCCGCTCGAAGACGTCCATCGCCTCCGGGACCTCGGCCGCCATCACGCTCCCCATCCCGACGGCGAGCGAGCCTTGACCCGGGAAGCAGAAGGCCACGAGGCCGCGGGTCACAGCGTCCACTCCAGCAACGTGGAGCCCCAGGTGAGCCCGGCTCCCATCCCCGTCATCAACACCAGGTCTCCCTTTTTCATCAACCCGCTTGCCCGGGCATCGGCCAGCGCCAGCGGAATCGAGCCCGAGGACGTGTTGCCGTAGCGATCGACGTTCACCACCATCTTCTCCCGCGGTATGCCCAGTTTCGTCTGAGCGTGAGTCATGATCCGGACGTTCGCCTGGTGTGGCACGTAGACGTCGACGTCCTCGACACCGACCCCGCATTCTGACAGCAAGTCCTGCGCCGACGAGACGAGCACACGCGTCGCGAACCTGAACACCTCGCGCCCGTTCATGTGGACATACCCGTTGGCGGTCGCGTCCTCGATCCGCCGCGAGCCGCTGCCCGGGAGAGACAGATGGATCCCACCGCCGCCGTCGGCCCCGAGCTCGAAGCCGAGGAAGCCGCCGTCCTCCACCCGCTCGAGCACGACGGCCCCCGCGCCGTCCCCGAAGAGGACGAGGGTGGAGCGGTCGGTCCAGTCGAGGATCCGCGACAGCACGTCGCCGCCGACGACGAGTGCTCGATCGGCGAGGCCGGAGGCGATCATCCCGTACGCCTGGGCCAACGCGTAGACGAATCCCGTGCAACCGGCAAGGAGGTCGTACGCAGCAGCCTTCTGGGCGCCGAGGGTGTCCGCGAGTAGGGCGCTCGACGTCGGGAACATCATGTCCGGGGTCACCGTGGCGCAGAGGAGGAGGTCGATCTGATCCGGCTCGACCGCCGCCTCCGCGAGCGCTGCCCTCGCGGCTGGGAGCGCGAGGTCGGTGAGCGCCTCCTCGGGGGCGGCGATCCGCCGCTCACGGATCCCGGTCCGCTCCATGATCCACTCGTCGGTCGTGTCGACGAGGGTCGAGAGCTCGTCGTTCGTGAGGACGCGCTCGGGCGCATAGGTCCCGAGCCCGGTGATCGACACCCTTGGCCCTTGTGTTCTGCCGATCACGCCCGCTCCACCGCGAAGGTCAAGGTAGCTCGGCACGCCAGCTCACCGCCGACCCGCGCCTCGGCCTTGCCTCGCCCGATCGGGCCCCGGACGCGCTCGAGCTCGCACCGCAGGTCGAGCACGTCGCCCGGCTCCACGATGCGCTTGAACCGGCAGTCGTCGATCCCGGCGAAGAGCGCCAACCGGCCGCGATTTTCCTCCTCGCTGAGGACGGCGACCGCGCCGGTCTGGGCCAGTGCCTCGACGATGAGGACGCCGGGCATTACGGGGCGACCGGGGAAGTGGCCGCTCAAGTACCACTCGTCGGCGCGGACGGTCTTGCGCGCGACCGCGCCGACTCCCGGCGTCAGCTCGAGCACCTCGTCGACGAGGAGGAAGGGGTCGCGATGCGGCAGGATCTCCGCGATCGCCTCGCGGCCGAAGGGCGGGGCGGGAGCGGCGGTCACGCGACGTCCGAGAGCTTGTCGCGCAGACGGTTGCGGCCCCGGTGGGCGTAGCACTTCGCGGTGCCGACCGGCATGCCCGAGGCGGCGGAGATCTCCTGGAAGGAGAGCCCGATCGCGTCCTTCAGCACGACCACGCGAGCCTGCTCCGGGGCGATCTCGCCGAGGCAGCGGTTGAGCTCCCCGCGCAGCTCGGCCCGGTCCGCCTCCCGGACCGGGTCGGCGTCGGCGGCGGCCCGGCGGTCCTCCAGCAGCGGCTCGCATGCTCTCGCGCGCTGGCGGTTCGCCACGTCACGGCAGGCATTGACCGTGAGCCGGTGGAGCCACGTGCTGAACTGGGACTCGCCGCGGAACTGCCTGAGCCGCACGCAGAGCTTCGCAAGGGCCTCCTGCGAGGCGTCGCAGGCGTCCTCGGGATCTCGCAGGAGGTGCAGGGCGAGCTTCTCGACACGGGGCGCATGGCGCCTGCACAGAGCTTCGAGGGCCTGAGGATCGCCGTCCTTCGCCCGTTTCACGAGTATCGGGTCACTGAGCTTCTCATAGGCAAGGGGCTGCGCCTCCGGACGGAAGGACTGCTGAATTGGACGGCGGCGGCCCGGCGGCAGTTGCATCTGAGCGCTCTAGTGTAGGAGCGTGGCCGACTCGCTGGCCCCCGACCACGTAAGGCCGCTGCTACGAGGCCGCTTCGGGCGCGAATACCGCTTCGAGCAACGCTGTCCGTCGACGCAGCGGCTGCTCGGGCCCGACGACGCCGAGGGCACGGTCGCCGTTGCCGAGGAGCAGACGGAGGGACGGGGCCGCCTCGGCCGCGTCTGGCAGGCGCCGGCCGGCACCGGCGTGCTCGTCTCGGTCCTCCTCCGTCCGGCGGTCCCGCCTCCGGCGTTGCCCGGGCTCACGCTCGTGGCCGGCCGGGCGGTCGCAGACGCGATCAGAGAGGTGACCGGCGTCGAGCCCGCGATCAAGCTTCCGAACGACGTCCTGCTGAACGGCCGCAAGGTCGCCGGCATCCTGGCCGAGTCGAGCGAGGGCCGGGTCGTCCTCGGAGTCGGCGTCAACGCGAACCAGTCCGCAGAGCAGCTGCCCGCGAACGTGGAGACCGAGCCCACGTCGCTTGCAATCGAGCTCGGGCGCCCGGTCGACCGCGCCGAGCTCCTGGCGGCCATTCTGGTACGCCTCGAGCTCGCCTACGACCGCTGGGTCAGCGATAACGCAGCGTCCGGCTGACGTTGCCGGCCGCGTCGCGCGCGGAGATACGAACCGTCCGCACCGAAGCGGCACGGAACGAGAACGAGCCTGCCCGGACGGTGCGGGCAATCGTCCGGCCGTTCACCGTCAGGCGGATCACCGACGTCTCGCTCACTCTGAAGCGAAGGCCCTTGAACGAGAGGGCGCGCAGAGCGGGCGGTGTCGTGTCGACCCGGAACGAGAGCGTGTGAGTGACCGCACCGACGGCGTTGGACGCCGTCAGGACTGCGGCATAGGTCCCGTCTTTCACGCCCACCCCGTTCCAGGTGACCGTCTGGGGGCCCGGGGCGAGCTGGGCCGAATACACGTCGGCGAGACTCACGCCGCCCTGCGCAACGTCGAGCCGGACCTCCGCCGGCTGCACGACGACAAACCGGAAGGAGATGTCGTCCTGAACGCCGTCGCCGTTCGGCGAGAACGCGCGGGGGCCGAGGGCGAACGCCTGAATGGTCCGGTCGACGAGCACGGCGACCGTCGCCGTGGCGGTCGTCTTCCCGTCGCCGGCGCTGAGGACGATCTGGTACCGCCCGTCCGGCACCCCGGTGGCCGTGAACTTGAATGACTGCCTGCCCGCCTGCTGCTGCTGGGTGAAGAGGACGGAAAGCTGCCGGCCGTCGGGCCCGAGGAGCGTCGCGGTCACCGTCGCAGGAGTGCTGAGCGTGTACGAGATCGTGCTCGAGTCCGTCTGCCCGTCCCCGTTCGGGGTGATCGTGCGAGGCGCGGCGGACACGGACTTCAGCGACAGCGGCAGCGGCTTCGCGCCGAGCGTGCCGGTCGCGGGCCGGACCGTGTTCCCGGCGGAGATCGTCCAGGTGTAGAGACCCGGCGGAGCGCCGGCTGCGTCCCAGGTCCAGTCGACCGCCTGGCCTGTCCCCGCACCGTTGGCGACAGGGGTTCCGGACGCATCGGCGACGGTGACGGTCCAGGGGAGCGGCTGGGTCAGCTGCGCCTGGAAGCGCACCGGGCCCCCGGGGGCTCCCGTCACTGCCGGCGCGTACAGCTTCGGGAGCCCGGCCGCAGCAGCCTGGCGCGCGACCGCGCCGAGCTGCGCGTAGAACGCATCGCCCGGACAAGTCGTGAAACCGGTGTCGCGATGCCCTGCGACGGCACGAAGAGTCACCGGTATCCCCGCAGGGAAACGAGGGTTTCCACCCGAGAGCGCGGTCAGCGTCGAGAGCGGATCGACGTGGGCGAGGTCGAGCCGCCACGCGATCAGGCTCGCCAGCGCGGTCCGAGCGGCTGACGGTGGAGGGGCGGAGGCGTATGAGCCCAGCACGGCGATTCCCGTCGAGCCTGTGTTGAACCCTTCGGCGTGCGCGCCGACGACGTTCTTGTCGACGCCCCCGTACCGGCCCTCGAACACCTGGCCGTACTTGTCGACGAGAAAGTTGTAGCCGATGTCGTTCCAGCCGTTTCCCTGGACGTGGTAGATCTCGATCCCGCGCACGATCGCCGCCGACTGGGCCGCCGTGTAGGAGTTCGATCCGGCCGTGTGATGGATGACCGCGAACTGCACGCCCGGCGCGTACTGGACCGGGCCCCTCCGGATCGCCTCGTTCGCCCCCCAGGACAGGCGCGAGATCAATGCGGGTGAGCCCGCGAGCGAGAGGCGGCGCGGCGGCACGAGCTCCTCGGAGCTGCGCACGAAATAGGCCCGCAGACGGTCGACGCGCCCGCGAAGCCGATAGGCGATGCGATCGGACGGGCCTGTCCAGTACGGGTTTCCGAGCCGCCAACCGCGCGTCGCCCGCCCCTCCGCAGTCTGGACGTCCGGCAGATCCTCGGCCTCCGGCGCAGCGCGACGCCATGCGCCCCAGCGGCCGGCGACCGATCGCGTGCGGAAGTCGACGCTTCCGGGGCCTCGCCAGTGCAGCCCGACCATGTCGAAGCGCAGCGTTCCCGCCGCTGCGAGCGTGCGGGCCCCGTGCAGCGGCACCTCGCGCATCGTCAAAGACGCGCCTGCGCTCGCCGTCGCGGGCACGGCGAGAAAAGCAGCGGCTGCGAGGACGAGAGCCTTCATGGGTGACGGCGACCCTGCCGTCTAGGGTGCCTGCGGCCGCCTTCGGCCTCAAGGGCTCCAGCCCTCCCCTGATAGAATCCTTACGAGTTGAAGAGCGCCCTTTTGCGGGGACTTTTGCTCCTCGGAGCGCTTCTGGCGCTCGCCTCTCCGGCAGCTGCGGCGGCGCCGAAGGTGCTGGCGATTCATTTCGCCCCCGACCTGGAGGTGAATCCCGTCACGCAGGGCTGGGTCAACCACGAGCTCAACCGGGCAAAGAACGGCGGCTACGCGGCTGCGGTGATCGTCCTCGACACGCCGGGCGGCCTGTCCACGTCGATGCGCAAGATCTACCAGAAGGAGCTCGCATCCCCCATCCCCGTGATCGTCTACGTCGCGCCCGACGGGGCACGCGCGGGATCGGCCGGCCTCTGGATCTCGGAAGCCGCGGACCTACTCGCGATGGCACCTCAGACGAACATCGGCGCATCGACCCCGATCGACTCGAGCGGCGGGAACCTGGGGAAGGACCTCAGACGGAAGGTGATCAACGACGCGGCAGCGTCGATCGTGGCGCTGGCGAAGAGCCACGGGCGCGACTGGCGCTTCCCCGAGCGAGCCGTGCGCAAGGCGGCGAGCCTGGACGCGCCCGAGGCGCTACGACAGCATGTGATCGACGCGGTCGCCCCTAGCCTCCCGGCCCTGCTGCGTCAACTCGATGGCGTCAAGACGAAACCGAAGGGATTCGTCCTCCACCTCGGCGGCGCCCAGATCGACAACACGAGCCCAGGGTTCTTCACACGCCTCCTGAACACGCTGATCGACCCGAACATCATCTCGCTGCTCTTTCTCGCGGGCATCGCCGGAATCGGCTATGAGATCTTCCACCCCGGCGTCGTCCTACCCGGCGCTCTCGGCGCCGTATCGCTCGTCACCGCGCTCTTCGGGTTCTCGATCCTCCCCGTAAGCTGGGCGGGCCTCGTTCTCCTGCTGCTCGGCATCGCGCTCCTCGTCGCCGATCTGCACGTCACGAGCCACGGCGCGCTGACGGTCGCCGGGCTCGTCTGCCTGGCGATCGGCTCGATCATGCTCTTCCAGAACGCCCCTTCGCCCTACCACACGTCGAAGCCGCTCGTGATCGGGGTGGCCGTCGGGCTCGGGGCGCTGTGGGCCTTCGCGGTCGGCAAGGCGTGGCGCGTGCGCAGAACGCCGGTCGAGGTAGACCCGGGGATGATCGCCGGCTCCTTCGGCGAGGTGCGCGACAACGGCCTCGTCTTCGTCAACGGTGAGCTCTGGCAGGCGCGCACCGAGGGCGGCGAGACGTTGCGGCCGGGAGAGCGCGTGCGCGTCGAGTCGCTCGACGGTCTCGTTCTCACCGTGCGGCCCGAGGGAACGTAGAATCGAGCGATGAGCGCCGCCCTCGTCATCATCGCGATCCTGCTCTTCCTGCTGGTGCTGTTCCTCTTCGCGGCGATCAAGGTGGCGCGCGAGTACGAGCGCGGCATCGTCTTCCGTCTCGGGCGGCTGTTGCCGAGCCCGAAGGGCCCAGGGCTGTTCCTGCTCATCCCGATCGTCGACCGGATGGTGAAGGTCGACCTCCGCACGATCACGCTGACGATTCCCCCGCAGGAGGTCATCACCAAGGACAACGTTCCGGTCCGCGTGAACGCCGTCGCGTACTTCCGCATCGTCGATCCGAAGGCCGCGATCGTTCAGATCGAGAACTTCATGGTCGCGACCTCGCAGATCGCGCAGACGACGCTCCGCTCCGTGCTCGGCCAGCACGTGCTCGATGAGCTGCTGTCGGAGCGCGAGAAGATCAACGGGATCCTGCAAGGGATCATCGACGAGTCGACGGCGCCGTGGGGGATCAAGGTCTCGATCGTCGAGGTGAAGGACGTCGAGATCCCTTCGTCGATGCAGCGGGCCATGGCACGTCAGGCCGAGGCCGAGCGCGAGCGCCGCGCGAAGATCATCAACGCGGAGGGTGAGTACCAGGCCGCGGAGCGGCTGAAGGACGCCGCAGCCGTCATCCACGAGCAACCCGTCGCCCTGCAGCTTCGCTACCTGCAGACGCTGCTCGAGCTGGGCTCGTCACAGGCGACGACGATCGTGTTCCCGGTCGACCTCATCAGGCCGTTCCTGGAAAAGACCGGCGACAAGAGCTGAGCGGCGAGCTTCGCCGCGACCCCGAGTCGGGCCGAGTGGCCGTGATCGCCCCCGGGCGCGCAAGGCGGCCCGGCGCGGCGCGGCCCTCGCCGGAACCGCCGACACCCGGCGAGCTCGAGTCCTGTCCGTTCTGCGCGGGGCACGAGGAGATGACACCGCCGCAGACGCTCGTCCTCCCCGAAGAAGGGCCGTGGAGCGTGCGCGTCGTACCGAACCTCTACCCGGCGTTCGAGCGGCACGAGGTGGTCGTGCACTCCCCTCGTCACGTGCGCTCGATCGCGGAGCTCTCTCCAGGGGAGGTCGACCTCGTCGCGGAGGCATGGCGCCGCCGCGCCGAAGCCGTGTCAGGGAACGTGTTCCCGCTGCTCAACGAGGGCCGCGACGCGGGCGCGAGCCTCCCGCACTCGCATTCGCAGCTCGTCTGGCTACCGGACGAGCTCGTGCCTGCTCCGAAGGCACGTCCTCGCGGGGCGCCTTTCCTCGAGGACGGCGGCCTCGTTGCGGTCTGCCCGTGGGCCAGCCGCGTCCCCTACGAATGCGTGATCCAGCCGGCCGAGCCCGAGCAAGGGGCGCTGTCGAGCCCGCTCCTCTCCCCGGCGCTCCGCCTCCTCGCCGAGCTGGTCCGCCGCCTGCACGCCCTCGAGGGCGTCGTCGCGCTCAACGCCTGGCTCGAGCACAGCGCGGACGACTGGAGGATCGTGCTGCTGCCCCGACTGACGGTCTTCGCCGCCCTCGAGGTCGGCGCGGGAGTGTTCGTCGACACGCTCGAGCCGGACGAGGCCGCGCGCCGACTCCAGGCGCTCTAGCCGGCGTCGGCGGCTGAAGCAGCGGTGTCGTCTCGCGCCATTGCGGCCTGCGCCCGGAACCGGCGCGCAGCGTCGATGGCCGCGCCGAGGTTGAGCCCCTTGTCCTTCGCCTGCTTGATCAGCATGACCGTCTCGAGGGCCTCGATGTCGTAGATCCGCTGCTTCTTGCCCTTGGTCGGAATCTGGGCCTTGTTCGTCCAGTAGTCGAGTTGCATCTTCGAGATACCGGCGATCTGGCAGACCTGGCCGAGATACAGCTCGACCTTGCCGAGGTGCTCGGCGAGATCGATCGGCTCGAGCAGGTCCACCTGGCGGCTTGCAGCCATTTCACCTCTTCTTTCCTTGCACGGGACCCCGCCACCCAAAGGTATAGCGCTACTGTCCGCAAACCGGAAGAGAGAGGCTTACTCCTGTGGGAACGGCTCGACGAGGACCTCGTCCTCGTCCTTCGCTTCGGCCTCGACCACGGGTGCGAGGCTCGAGACCTTCTCGCCCTCACGCGGCCGCATCACGATCACGCCCTGCGTCGCCCGCCCCGAGCGCTTGATGTCGTCGGCGCTCATGCGGATCACTGTGCCTCCGTCCGAGATCAGCATCACCTGATACCCGTCGCGCACGACGCGCGACCCGGCGAGCTGGCCTTTCGATTCCGTCAGCTGCACCGTCTTCACGCCGAGGCCGCCGCGGCCCTTGACCGGGTAGTCGGCGACGCGGGTGCGCTTGCCGTAGCCATTCTCGGTCACAACGAGGACATCCGCGTCGTCGTGGGCGATGTTGACGGCGATCACCTCGTCACCGGCCCTGAGCCGCATCCCCTGCACCCCGGACGCGTCGCGCCCCATCGGCCGCACGTCGGTCTCGTGGAACCGGATCGCCTGCCCCTTCCTCGAAACCATCAGGATGTCGTCGGTTCCCGACGAGTGCCGCACGCCGACGAGCTCGTCGCCTTCGCGCATCTTGATCGCGATGATGCCGTCCGACCGCAGTGGCGTGTTGTACGCCTGCATCTTCGTCTTCTTGACGACGCCGTTCTTGGTCGCGAACACGAGGTACTCCGCCTCTTCGAAGTCGCGCGTCTGCACGACAGCCCGGACCTGCTCGTCCTGGCGGAACGGCAGCAGGTTCTGGATCGCGCGTCCCTTCGACTGCCGCGAACCGAGCGGCAACTCGTGCACCTTGAGTCGGTAGACCTTGCCGACGTTCGTGAAGAACAGGATGTAGTCGTGGGTCGACGCGACGAAGAGGTGCTCGATGTAGTCGTCCTCCTTCATGTCCATCCCCATCACGCCGATGCCTCCGCGCCGCTGCTCGCGGTAGGTGGTCACCGGTAGCCGCTTGATGTAGTTCGACCGGGTGATCGCGATCACCATGTCCTCTTCCGCGATCAGATCCTCGAGCTCGAGCTCGTCCTCCGCCTGCACGATCTCCGTGCGCCGGTCGTCGGCCTTGCCGTAGATCTCCTTGACTTCGAGCAGCTCCTCCTTGATCACTCCGTCGATCCGGGCGGGATCGCCGAGGATCGCGCGGAGCTCCGCGATGCGCTCCTGCAGATCGTCGTACTCGGCCTGGATCTCCTCGCGCGCGAGCCGCGTCAGTCTCGACAGCCGGAGGTCGAGAATCGCCTGCGCCTGGATCTCGGACAGCTCGAACCGCGCGATCAGCTGTCCGCGCGCGTCATCGGTGTCACTCGCCTCGCGGATCAGGGCGATGACGGCGTCGAGGTTGTCGAGCGCCTTGAGGTACCCCTGCAGGACGTGTGCGCGCTTTTCGGCCTGACGCAGCTCGTACTTCGACCGGCGCGTGACGACTTCGCGCTGGTAGTCGAGGTAGTGCCGGATCATCTCCAGCAGCGAGAGCGTCTTCGGCACGCCGTCGACGAGCGCGACCGCGTTGTAGCCGAACGTCGTCTGGAGCGGCGTCAGCTTGAAGAGCTTGTT
>DATDDZ010000134.1:0-1696 GCA_036523555.1 Gaiellaceae bacterium | reverse complement strand
CGCAGGCGCGTGAACTCCTTCTCGTCGGCGAGGAGCGCCGTGCGCGCCCTCAGCCAGTCTTCGTGGTCGACAATGGCGTGATGGTCAGTCAAGGGACCTCCTCAGTAGCTCGATCCGGCCCGGCCAGCCGTCTCCGATCAGACGACCGGCCAACGGGTCGATCTCGCCTTCGTGTGTCAGTCGTAGGTGCGTGTCCTCGCCTTCGGGGCGCAGCTCGAACGTGACCGTGGTCGGCGCGTTGCCGTCATCGATCGACCAGGCCCAGACCATCCTCCGCGGCGGCTCGAGCTCGATCACCTCGGCGTCGACCCACCCGCTCGCAGAGAGTCTGTGCGTCTTCATCCTGAACCTGGATCCGACCCTGGGCTCGAAGTCGCTCGTCGCCATGAGCCAGTCCGAGATGGACGCCGCCTCGGTCAGCGCGCTCCACACCACGTCGACGGGGTGCGCAAGCACCTCCTCGTAGACCAGGTCGAGCTTCACCGCTCGTCCAGCCGTCGCCTCAGGCGCTCGATCCGCTCCTGCCAGAAGCGCTCGTACTCCGACGTCCAGTCGTGCACGATCCTGAGCGGCGCGGCCTCGAGCCGGTAGATGCGCTGTCTCCCCTCCGGCCGGCGTGAGACGACGCCCGCCTCGAGCAGCACCTGGAGGTGCTGCGAGACGAGCGAGTACGACAGCTCCGTCTCGGCAACCAGCGAGCCGACGGCCTGCTCGCCGGCGCGAAGCACGTCCAACAGCTCTCTTCGGTTTCCCTCGGAGATCGCATGGAAGGCATCCGAGCTCGCAACGGCGCGGGACACCTTCACCATGTTATTCAATCAATCGCTTAAACGTCAAGTACGGAGCGGCTTTCGGACGGCCGCCGGTTTCCCGCAGCCGGGGTCCGTGCGCGCGCGGATGACGGTGACGGCAACCGAGCGTACGGTGCTGACGAGGAGGCGAGTGGAGTTGATCGGCAAGCGCGCGATCTTGCTCGGAATCGCCGGGCTGCTCTCGGTTTCCGCGTTGCTGGCTGTCGGGATCCTTCTCTTCGGCCATTTCGGCCCGACGGAAGGCCGGATTCTCGGGACTACCGGACTGCTCGCCGCGTATGGGCTCCTCGCACTTCCGGCCGCGATATTGCTGGAGCAGGGGCGTCACGCCGCTCTCGCGACTGGAGCAGCCGCGCTCAGCGGAACCGGTGCGCTCCTCGCCCTCGTCTCGCTCTGGTGGAGCTCCGAGCCTCCGGTAGGGCTCGGAAAGGCGGTCGGAACCGTCACCGTCTTCGCCGTCGGCGCCACGCAGACGGCGGCACTCTCTGCTCGGCGGCCGCGACAGGATGCGACAGCGGTTCGTCGTCTGTTCGAACTGTCGATCGTCCTCGCCGCGATCGTCACCGTGATGTTCGCCGTGCTTATCTGGTCCGAGCCCAATTGGGGCGTTTATGGCCGGTTGCTCGGCGCGCTCATCGTGATCGACGTGCTCGTCGTCACGCTCCAGCCGATCCTCGCCAGAGCCCGACCTGCACTTCCCGTGCACCATCTCCGGATCGCGCTCGAGAGCGGCGAGTCCGTGGTGATGGACGTCCCGGCTGCGGATCTCGCCACGGCTGCGGCGCAGGCGATTCGCCGGCTCGAGCAGGAGGGCCGAGCCCCCGTCACGCTTGGTTTTACGCCGGCTGAAGCTCGGGCCGCGCGCGCGGGGCCTGAGGCGGCCG
>DATDDZ010000133.1:0-3497 GCA_036523555.1 Gaiellaceae bacterium | reverse complement strand
GCGGCCTCGGCCGTCGCCAGGCAGATGACCGCCCGCACACGCTTGCCACCGACGAGCGCATACCGCACGGACTCGATCTGTCCGTGGAGCTCCGGCGTCAGTGCAAGATCGCCGAGGTAGTCCTCGACGAGCGTGCGGAGCTCGTCAGGTGGCCGCATCGCCCCCGGCAATGTCGCTCTCCGCCTCGCGCTTCGCCCGCTGGAGCTCCTCCTCGATCGACTTGCTCAGCTGCGCGAGCTCGGTGAGGATGTCGAGCGCCTTCTCGGCGTCGTCCGCGTCGGCGAGCCTCTCCAGCTCCGAGCGCGCCGACTCGAGCCGCGCCAGGAGCTCCTCGGCACGGTTGAGGGACTCCTCGGCGCTCAGCTGACTCGCTCCCGCACGATGCGGCCAAGAATGCCGTTTACGAGCCGTCCGGCGTCGTCCGAGGCGTAGCGCTTCGCCAGGGTCACGGCCTCGTCGATCGCGACCTCGTCCGGAACGTCGTCCCCGTCGAGCTCGTGCAGCGCGATCCGGAGGATGTTGCGCTCGACCGCGCCGAGGCGGTCGGACGTCCAGCCTTCGGAGGCCTCCGTGATCCGACGGTCGAGCTCGGCGGCCTCGCCGACCACCGCCTCGGCGGTCTCACGCGCGAACGGATCGACCTCGCCCTCGTAGAGAGAGGTGAGAGGCTGGCCGGTCACGTCCCACTGGTAGAGGAGGAAGAGCGCGGTGCGGCGGGCCGCGCGCCGCCCGGTCATTCGATCTCCTCGACTGAGACGTCCACACTCTCGACGGTCACGTCGCACATCGTGGACAGGGCTGCGGCGACCCGGTCCTGGACGCCGTGGACAACGTCCGGGAGCACGAGCCCGAATGGCACGGAGAGCTCGAGGCGGGCACGGGCGCGCCCGTCGGCAACGTCGATCTCGAGCCGGCGGCGACCCTTGCGGACGTGGGCGCCGTCGACGGACTCGGCGGCGCGCATGACCAGCGCTGCGAGCGCCGACTGCGTCACGGTGATCGTCCCGCTCGACGTGTCGACCACGAAGCTCACGCGGCACCTACCGCGGACAGCACGGTCTCGTCGAGGAAGCTCGTCGAATACCGCCCCTCGCGGAAGTCGCCGTTGCGCAGGATCTCGACGGCGGCGTCACGCGTCGTCGCGACCCCGCGCAGCTCGAGCTCTCCGAGCGCGCCGAGGCACCGGTCGATCGCAGACGGCCGGTCTTCGTCCCACACGACGAGCTTGGCGATGAGCGAGTCGTACTGCGGCGGGATGACGGTGCCGCTCTCGACGTGCGTGTCGACGCGAACGCCCGGTCCGAGCGGCGGGCGAAAACGCTCGATCACCCCCGGCGCGGGCGCGAAGCCACGCGCGGGGTCCTCCGCGTTCAGCCGCACCTCGAGCGCATGCCCGCGCCTCGCTGCGGCACCGGTCTGCCGCAGCGGCTCACCCGCGGCGATCCGCACCTGCTCGCGCACGATGTCGATGCCGGTGACGGCCTCGCTGACGGGGTGCTCTACCTGGAGCCTGGCGTTCAGCTCGATGAAGTAATAGGACCCGTCGGGAGCGAGGATGAACTCGAACGTCCCCGCGTTCAGGTACGAGATGGCGACACACGCGCGCGCCACATCGGACTCCATCGCGTCGCGCGTCTGCGGATCGAGCGCGGGAGACGGCGATTCCTCGATCAGTTTCTGGTGTCGCCGCTGGATCGAGCACTCGCGCTCTCCGAGCGTGAGCACGCCGCTGTCAGCGTCACAGAGGACCTGTACCTCGACGTGCCGAGCGGGCCGGACGAGCTTCTCCACGTAGATGCTGCCGTCCGCGAAGGCTGCGAGAGCTTCCGCCCCGGCACGCTGGTACGCCTCGTCGAGCTCCTCGGGAGTCGCGACGAGGCGCATCCCCTTTCCGCCGCCGCCTGCGGCGGCCTTGAGCAGGACGGGGTAGCCGATCTCCGCCGCGGCCGAGCGGGCCTCGTCGAGGCGAACCGACTCTGTGCCGGGAACGAGTGGGACCCCCGCGGCCGCCAGCTCACGTTTCGCCTCGACCTTGTCGCCCATCCGGGACATGACGCCCGCGTCGGGACCGATGAAGACGAGGTCGTTTTCCTCGCAGGCGCGGACGAACCCCGGGTTCTCGGAGAGGAAGCCGTAGCCAGGGTGCACGGCCTGGCACCCGGTGGTCTCGGCGGCGGCGATCACTGACGGGATCCTGAGATAGCTCTCGGTTGCGCTCGGCGGTCCGATGCAGACGGCCTGGTCGGCGAGACGGGTATGCAGCGCGCCGCGGTCCGCGGTCGAGTAGACGGCGACGGCCTCGATACCGAGTTCGTGCAAGGCCCGGATGACGCGGACCGCGATCTCGCCGCGGTTGGCCACGAGGACACGACTGAACATCGGCTAGACGGCGTCGAGCGGACGGCCCCGTGCCGGCTCCAACTCGAACAGCAGCTGGCCGAATTCAACGGGTTGAGCGTTCTCCACGTGGATCGTGCGGACGATGCCCTCGACGTCCGACTTGACCTCGTTCATCAGCTTCATCGCCTCGAGGATGCAGAGCGTCTGCCCGGCGCCGATCGGCTGGCCCTCCTCGACGAACGGCGGCGCGCCCGGCTCCGCCGCCCGGTAGAACGTGCCCACCATCGGCGCCTCGACGCGGATCAGACCGTTCGCCGAGAGTTCCGCGGGAATCTCGAGCTCATCGGGCTCCTCCGCCGCGAGCGGCGCCTCCGCCGGCAGGAGCGGCGGCGGGCGATCGTCCGTCCGGCGCACGGACACCCGCATTCCCGACTCCTCGATCGTCACCTCGCCGATCCCGGTCTCCTGCACGATGCGCACCAGCTCGCGAATCCGCTCCGCGCGCGCCTGGTCGACGCCGCCCGCACCGAGGCTTTCCTCTCCGGCCGAGCGGCCCCGGATCGAGTGCAGGAGCGGTTCCGCCGCATCGCCGAACAGGCCGAGGAGGAGCAGTTCCTCCTCACTCGAGGCTAATCCCTCCGCCTGGTCGCGAACCTCCTGCAGACCGGGCGCGGTCGCGTCCTCCTCCGAGTCCGGGTCCGCGGTGAGGGCGACGGCGCGCTGCACGTTCTGGTTGACCGGAGCGGGCGGCGTGCCGAGGCGGCCCTCCACCAGGGAGCGCAGCTCGTCGGCGACGACGGAGTAGCGGCTCGCACTCAGCACGTTCAGGAGCGCCTGCGAGCCGAGCACCTGTCCGATCGGCGACGCCAGCGGGGGCCAGCCGACCTCGCCGCGGATGCGCACGAGCTCGTCGATCGTCTCGTCGAGGCGATCTCCGGCCGCCTGGGTGCGCAGGTTCGCGTCGAGCGCGGCCACGAGGCTCGCGGGCAGATTGTGCTGGGCGGCACGCACCGCGATGCGGGGCGCGAGCGGGGTCACCGGCTCGTCCCCGATGTACTCGTCGACGAGGTCGGATGCCTCCCACAGTGCGGAGACGTCGATGTTGCACTCGAGCCCGAGACCGTCGAGCGCCTCCGCCAGCGCCTCGCCCGAGACAC
>DATDDZ010000132.1:0-2064 GCA_036523555.1 Gaiellaceae bacterium | reverse complement strand
GTCGGCGACGTTCTCGCGCTTGCCGTTCGAGAAGTCGTCCAGGACGTGCACCTCGTCACCGCGCGCGGCCAGAGCATCGACGACGTGCGAGCCGATGAAGCCCGCGCCTCCGGTGACGATCGCCCGCACGGGCCGTATCGTAGGGCGGCGGTGTTCGTGAGCTTCGAAGGACTCGACGGATCGGGCAAGACGACGCAGGCGAGCCTCCTCGCCGAGTTTCTGCGCGCGGACGGCCACGAGGTCGTCGCGACGCGGGAGCCCGGAGGCACGCCCGTCGGTGAGGAGGTTCGTCGGCTGCTGCTCGACGGGGTGGAGATGAACGCGTGGGCAGAGGCTGCCCTTTTCGCGGCCGCGCGGGCGGAGCTCGTCGAGCAGGTGATCCGGCCCGCGCTCGCGGCCGGCAAGATCGTCCTCTCCGACCGCTACATCGACTCGTCGCTCGCCTACCAGGGCGTCGCGCGCGGGCTGGGGCTCGACGAGGTCTACGAGCTCAACCGCATCGTCACGGGAGGCCTCCTGCCGGACGTCGCATTCGTCCTGCAGGTCGCTCCCGACCTCGCCGCCGGGCGCGTCGGGGACAGTCGCGACCGCATCGAGCGCGAGGGAAACGAGTTCCGCCGGCGCGTCCACGACGGCTACGAGACCATTGCGGGGAGATTCCCGGAGCGTGTCGTCGTCTTGGACGGAGCGCGCTCACCTGATGAACTGCACGAGGAGATCCGTGGACGCGTTCGAGACCTTTCCTGAGCAGGCCGAGGCGAAGCGCCTGCTGCGCGCCGCTCTCGACGAGGGGCCCGCGCATGCGTATCTCTTCCACGGTCCGCCCGGCGTCGGCAAGCGCAAGGCGGCGCTTGCGTTCGCGGGAGAGTTGATCGGGGACCGCGCACGCGTCGAACGTCGCGCACACCCGGACGTCTACCTCGTCGAGCCCGTCGGCGACCAGATCCGCATCGACGACATCCGCGAGCTCCGCCGCGACCTCCACATGCGCCCGTTCGAGGCCGACCGGCGGGTTTATCTCCCCACGCCGCCGAGACGATGAACGAGGACGCCGCCGACGCGCTCCTCAAGGATCTCGAGGAGCCGCCTCCGTATGCGGTGATCGTCCTGGTCGCGGACGACCTCGGCCCGCTGCCCGACACGATCCGCTCCCGCTGCCAGCTCGTCCCGTTCACGCGCCTGTCGGAGCGGGCGGTGCGGGACGAGATCAGCGCCCGGGCACCGGCCCTCGAGCCCGCGGAGGCGGCCACGCTCGCGCGGCTCGCCGCCGGCCGGCTCGATCGCCTCGCGCGGCTGCTCGACCCCGCCTCGGCGGAGCGGCGCGAGGCGCTGCTCGAGGTCGCGCGCGCCGTGTACACCGATCCGGCGTTCGAGCCAGGCAAGGCCGCGCAGCTCGTCCTCGACGGCGCTCGCCGGCGAGGCGCAGAGGCCAAGCAGGCCGCCGAGGAGGAGCTGGCGCTGCTCGACCTCACGCCCCGTGAGGCGGAGCAGCGTGTCCGTCGGGCCGGGCGAGGGGCCGAGCGGGACGAGCTTCTCGCCGGCCTCGAGGAGCTCGAGTCGTGGTATCGCGACCTCGTCGTCGTGGCGGTCGGAGCCGAGCGCTCGGTCGCGCATGCCGACCGGCTCGAGGTGCTCGCGGCGGACGGGACGACCGAGCGGCTCGCCGGCGCGCAGCGCGCGTGCGAGCTGGTGCGCGAGACCTGGCGGGCGTTCGAGGAGTTCAACCTCAGCCCGGCGCTCGCGTTCGAGGCCCTGTTCGTCCGCTTGCGCGGGGAGCTGGGAGGCCAGGTGGCGGCGGCCGGCGTCTGATCGAAATCCGGCGGGCCCCCGGCGCCCGTACGTCCAGCTGGCATCCTACGATCGGGATCGAGGTCGACGACGAGGATCGAGGGGGCACCCACACGTCAAAGGGGACGGTGACCGGGAAGAAGCGGACGTCGAGCCCGGACGGGGTCGCCGTCGGGAGCGTCGTCGGCGAGCTCTTCGCCGAGCACGGCCGCATGGTGCTCGGCATCTGCCGGCTCCTGCTCCGCGATTCGGTCGAGGCGGAAGATGCGGTCCAGC
>DATDDZ010000131.1:0-2024 GCA_036523555.1 Gaiellaceae bacterium | reverse complement strand
GTACATCTCGCCGAACGGCGATCCCTCGGTGATCCGGGTCCAGGAGCGCGAGACCGGCTTCTTCTCCGATCTCGAGTGCATGCTCGAGCGGTTCGTGCCACTCACCACCGACGAGCGCGAGCGGATGATCTCGATGTTGTTGGGCCCTCGGACGGAGCAGATCCCGTTCACCGACGGGTCCCTCTGCCTCGGCCAGTGGCAGCGGATCCTGCTCGTCGGGTTCGAGTCCCGCTGCAGCGACGAGTGGACGCTCACGATCGTCTCGTAGAGCGTACGCGGGTTTCTGACGATCGTCTCGTAGAGCGTCCGGGTTGACCTGACCGCGTTGCGGACCGCACACTGTCCGGGATGGACCGGGCTCGACGGCACCAGCGGTTGCTCGCGCGGCTCGCGCTCGTCCTGCTCACACTGATCGCGGAGCTCCTCGGACGAAGCCTCACCCACCGGCTCGACTTCGGACGTCACGTAGCCGCTCCGAGCTATTCGGGCGCCGACTACTACCCAGTGCTCCTGGCCGTCGTGAAGGTCGGCGTCGCACTCATGCTGGCGCGGCTCGTGTGGCGATTCGTCAAGGCCCGGTCGGTTGCGCGCGCGGCACGGCGCCTGCTCCCCGCCGACGAGTCAACGGCCCGGCTGCGAGGCCCCAGGATCCGCCTCGAGCTCTCGCCTCGCCTCTGGCTCGGCGCGTTCGTCGGCACGTCGCTCATCTACCTCGTGCAGATGCACGCCGAGGGGATCTCGTCCGGGCGCTGGCCGCTGCTTGCGCCCTGGCTGCACAGCTCCGCGTTGCCGGTGTTCGCCGTCCTCTCGGTGTTCGTCGCGTTGCTCTACCGGACCGTGGAGCGGTGGCTCTCCGCCTACGAGACGTACGCGGCCGAGACGGCCGCCCGCGCCTCGGTCCTCGGCTCAGACGAGCCGTCGATGCCGCGCGTCGCGATCGCCGAGCGCACGACCCCACGCGGCCTCTTCGGGCTCGCCTTCGAAGTTCGGCCCCCGCCGGCTCCCGCGTAGGCCTGCGGGCACGGTGTCCGCGGGCCTGGTCTTTCGAAGTCGACCAGGGAGGACAGCGTGAGCGCAGAGCTCGTCACCGAACTAAAGACACGAACACGACGGACCGCAGTGGCCCGTGTCGTTTCCGGCCTCGGGCCGGTGACGGCCTTCGCCGGGCTCGTGTGGGCGATCGTCCAGCCGTACCGCGTCACCCTCCTGCATCCGGGAGGCGAGGGCTTCTGGTGGCTCTTCGTCGAGCCGCCGCTCCTCGTCATCGCCGTCGGCCTCTTCTTCCACTTCGTCGTCGCCCCAGGTGTGCTCGAAGACCTCGAGGGGGAGACGTGACCCCTCCGTCCGAGCACGTCCACTGGCTGTTCGCGACCGGCTTCCTCTTGCTGGGGCTCTGCCTGCTTGCGGAGAGCCTCGTCGGGACCGAGGTCTGGCAGCGCCGCGCGTGGCGTGCCTATCTCTGGCCCGGGCTCGCCTTCGGGCTGGGCCTCATGTTGTGGCCGGTGATGGTGTTCTTCACCAACTCGACTCTGCATATGGTCGCGCACGGCGCGTGGGCGGAGGTGTTCATGCTCGCCGGGGGGATCGAGCTCGCGCTCGTGCGCGGGAAGCTCCACAGCCGCTGGTGGCGGCTCGGGATGACGGCGGCCTTTCTCGTCTCCGGTGCAGCCTTCCTCGTCCACGAGCAGAACGCCTGGTTCTTCCAGCGCTCCTCGTTCCTCCACCACGTGCTCGGCTGGACTCTCATCGCAGGTGCCGTCTTCCCGCTCGCACGCTGCGTTCGGCCGCGCTCGCACACGGTCGCGGCGGGCTTCGCATTGACCTTCGTCGTGATCTCGGTCGCCCTCTACTGCGATCGCGACGTGTCGCCGATCTTCGGCCACCTCTCGCCGCTCGCGGGGACTCCGCACCGGTGAGGCGCTCAGCCGTCATCCTCGTCGGGGCCGTCGCCCTCGCGCTGCCGGCGGTCGCATCGGCCCACGCGACACTTCAGAAGACCACGCCGGGGTTCAGAGAGCGCCTCT